>DAOLCX010000525.1:0-3048 GCA_035327685.1 Pirellulaceae bacterium
TTTTGTCTCAGCCCCCCAAACGTTTTCACGGTGAAAACCTGGTGTTGTGCCCATAAAGCCCCACTTGACACACGTCTGTCTTGATAGGGCCGGTAACGCTACATGACGTCCGCTTCCCGCCACAGTCGATGCTTTTGTAACCGTTCACGGTATGGTTGGCCAAGCCTGGTTCCGGTGTGTTCCGCAAGTCGTCTTGTCGTCGATCGAAACCCTGTAAGTATCGCATCGAATCGTCCAAGCTAACGTGTCTTGTCGAACGACTTGCTCCACGCACCCTACATTTGGTAAACGGTTAGATGCCTTTTACGTCCCGCGAGTATGACCGTACCAGAGGATGTGTTGTCGCGGGCAATAGGTAAAGCCGTGTTGCGCGGCCAGGGGTTGTAGCCAATTCTCCTTGACGAGCAGTTCATCGGGATCGGTCCCTTGCGGCATCAAGAGAACGCGGCTGGTATCCAATGGACTTAATGTCGCAACTGCCGCCTTGATTTCATGGATGTCATCAGGGACATCGACAACGAATTTGAGTTGAAAAGGATGGCGTGCAATCAACCGCCGGATCACGTCAGGCCGCCAGCGCGTGGCCTCATGCCGCGCGGACCACTTGCCGGCGGTTGTCGGATCGGGTGTCGAATTGCTCAGTTTGGGGCTGATCGACATCAAATCGCAATACACGTCGCGCATGACGGTTCCTGCAGTCTCGATCGTGAGGGTCTTGCCTTGTTGATGCAGTCGGGTTGTCAATAAAGTCAATTCCGTCCACAACATTGGCTCGCCTCCGGTAATCACGACATGCGACGCGGAATGTGTTCCCACAGCGGCCAGGACTTGTTCTATCGATTGGTTGTCCCCTTCCGGAGCCCAGGAAGTAAACGGCGTGTCGCAAAACCAACAACGCAAGTTGCACCCGGACGACCGAATGAAGATGCTTTCGGTGCCCGCCCAAAGACCTTCACCTTGACGCGATTGATAAATCTCAGAGATCAACATGGGTTTGGAACGCGTCTACAAGTCGCAAGTTCTAGGAGCTTCGCACTGGCCGATATTCGGCTGGAAACCGTTCAATGTCACAACAATGCTCCCCGCCGAATATCTGCCAGTGCCACCCAACAATGCCATTCAATTTACAAGGCCATTCTTGGCGCGTGATTTGTATCCGTTCACACCCTGGTTAAGCTTGGCCGTGGCTCCAAGGGGTCAGGTCCATGTTTTCGGCCAACTTCTGCTTCTCAGGTCGAGTTGATTTACCGAAGCGGCAATTCACGCAAACGAACCAGTGTGCCATCGTCCAGCAGATCGCTGGGATACACAATCACGATCTCATCCACGCTTAATCCCTCCACAATCTCCGTCTCGCGTTCGCTTCGCAATCCGATCTGGACGGAATGGCGAACTGCTTTCGATTCGCGCACCGTAAACACAAACCAATCTCCGTTGATCCGAAACAGCGCGCTGTTGGGGACTTTGATCGAATCGTCCGATTGCCCGACGATGATGCTCGCTTCGACGCGATACGCGTCTCCCAAGTTGTTTCCGCCAGGGTTTGATGAGTCGAAGTCGGCGACGACATTCACGCGCTGCTCCTCGACTCCCAGTGCCGAAATCTTGGTGAACGCAGCGGGTTCTACCAATCGAACCTGGGCGCTCAAAGGATGGGTGCCTCCCCATTCTTCAATCATCACCTTCTGCCCCGGTTTGATTCGAACGGCATCCTGGCTGAGGACATCGATCACGATTTCCAGGTCAGACGGATTGCCGATTTCCAAGAGGGGCAGACCGGGTACGACGACGGTGGCGCTTTCTTGAAAAACTCTTAATACAGCGCCATCGATCGGCGATTTGATCTCGAATTGGAATTCGCCAGAAGTGCGATCGGGCTGGACAAAGATCAAGGCCGCCGATGCCTGTTCCAATTCAAACTGCGAGATTTCCTGCTCAAAGACGGCAACGCGCAATTCTTCCAGACGCGAGCGATAAACTGTTTCAGCCGCCTCTAATTCCTCGCGTGGCACGGACTTATCCTCAAACAGTTGGCGGGTACGGCCCATTTGCGATTCTGCCAGGTCCAGGAGTGCTTTGGCCTGTTGGCGCCGCGCTTCGGACTTCTCAATCGAGACCTTCGCTGCAGAGACTCGAGCTTCAGCTTGGGCAATTTGACGCACATCCAACATCGATGGATCGTTGGGCTGAATCGTGGCCAGGACCGTTTCGTTGGCCACTAAGAAATCGCCGGGCCGCAGCTTGAGCCGCACGAGTTGCCCGGCGACTGGAGACGAAACGGTGTAGCGGTCCTTAATCCGCGTGCGGCCATCTTCTCGGATTGAGACTTGAAGTTGACCACGCAGGACCCGGGCGTATTCGACTTCGATGGGTTGTGGGCGCAAGCCCCAAACCAGGGCGGCAACAATCAACCCCAGTACGCCCCCCCACATTGCCAGTCGCACGACCAGTTTCACATTTACTCTCGCGTTTTCAAGACACCAATCAAGTCCAAATGCTGAATGCGTCGCAGCACTACCAACCCCGAAACCACGGCGGCAATCAAAACGACAATCGCCGCAAACACATAGGTTCCGCGTTCTATAATCAGTGGGATTCGATAGACTTCCGTATCGAGCCCCAAAATCAAGATAGCCGCCAATCCATATCCAATCAGACATCCGACAGGAATAGCCGTACAGGTCAAGACCGCTAACTCGCCTAACAGAATAGCGGCTGTTTCAAATCGTGTATAACCCATCACCCGCAATGTCGCCAAATCGCGGCTCTGTTCCGAAAGAGAAATCCGCGCGCTGTTATACACCACGCCAAACGCGATGACCACGGCGAACATCACGTTGAACGTCCGCATCGTCAACAAATTCTTGGCTATCGTTTCCTGAAACGACTCCAATGCGGCCCCTTTGACGGTGACCCCGGCCACGCGCGGTGTCTGCTTCAGTCGGGAATGGAGAGCGGGCACCTGGTCTTGGTCGACCATCACAAACGCGCCAGAAACCGTAGCCCCCTCACCCAACAATTCGCACAGTCCCTCCAAACTCATGTAGG
>DAOLCX010000526.1:0-3034 GCA_035327685.1 Pirellulaceae bacterium
GATTTGGTCGTTTACCAGTGTCATGTATCGAGTGATTGTTTTGACCCGAGCTTTTGATAGATGGCGAACTTGCGACAGTCAATTCCGTCAAACTATGGTGAGTGACGCTCAAGCAGTGTTGCGTCCCGACAGGCAAAAGACACGACGGGGAACGATTGGTTTGAAGGGCACGCTCCTACGGGCATGCTTTGTAGTATGAATTTCTGGCAGTTATTTCTTTGTGGAGGATGCTTAAGAAACGAGAAATTGGAATGATGGGCGCCTTGATCGCGCGCCGACGTAAGTAGCCGATCAACAAAAAATTCACATTAAATATCTCTTGAACAAGCGGGCTATCGGGCCCGCTTATCGTTTACCGTTCATGGACGAGATTGAACATGCCCAATGTTCACGGATTCTCGACAGTTCTGGCTGATCGCCAGTGGTCTATTCTGTAAGAAGCGTACAGATAGGTGGCGACCCAATACACCAACTAATTCCGCGGACGGCGGCAAACAGAACAACGCCGCAAGTAAACTTGCGGCGTTGCCTGAATACGACTTGAATTGTCCGTGAACCGATGGAAAATGGTCACGGTTCCTAGGCCTACAATTCGCTCAACGAAACCCCTTAGGCCACCATGTCCTTGAGAGCCTTAAGCGGTCGGACCCGTACGGCGCGACTGGCCGGCTTAGGATCAGCCCACACCATTTCGTTGGTTCCCGGCTTGCGAACTTGACGTCTTGGCAAAGCGGGTTTGTTCTTGACCACGATTTTGCACAGGCCAGGAATCTGGAACATACCAGGCCCACCCTTCTTGCCGATATTTGCCTTGATTTCATCAACCAACGCATCAAAGACGGCGGCAATATCCTTCTTGGACAGACCGGTCTTCTCTGCGATGTTACCGTACACTTCCGTCTTGGACGGAGCTTTGGCTTTGGCTGCACTCTTTGCCATAAAAACCTCCCTTTCGTTGAAAAACTGGGTATTTGAAACAAACCTTGCGGACATCGTAATGCGCGAAAATTAGAATGTTTCGCGGCAAAAAAACAAGCCGATTATCACCAAAAAGCGGGGTTTTTGTATATTTTTCGGGAAATTGTCGCATTTCTGCACGACGTTATGCAAAAAACTCCCCAAAATGCGGGGTTTTGACCGGCTCCTCGGCTCCCCGTTCCCCCTATCATCGACTTCGACATCGGCATGAACGGATTACTGACAAAACGCAGGGGTCGTCTCCCCAACATTTCGATTACCCATCGAATTGAGTTCAACTCAAATGCGTGGCAGCGTCTACGGCTTGCCGTTAAACGAGCTTTCGCTAAAACTCGGAGGCTTAATTCGTTTTTTTGGCGACATACTTTTTCGTGCCCGTTTACGGTATTGGTGGCCAAGCTTGGTTCTGGTGCGTTCCGCAAGTCGTCTGGTTGTAGATCGAAACCCTCTGAGGGTCGCGGATCGATCCGTCCAAACTTTCGTGTCTTGTCGAACGACTTGCTCCACGCGCTGTACATTTCGCGAACGGTTACCTTTGTCTAATGACTGACAAGCAAGACGTAACTTGGATGCAACTCGCGGCCGAGTTTGCCGCTCGCGGCGTGGGGCTTGTAGAACCGAACCCTCCCGTGGGCTGTGTGATCGTCCGCGATGACACGTTGATCGCCAGCGGCTACCACCAACGGTTCGGCGGCCCTCATGCGGAAATTGTTGCACTTCAATCGACAACCGAAAACGTTGCCGGAACCACAGTTTATGTCACATTGGAACCATGCAGCCATTTTGGCAAAACGCCGCCTTGCGCTGATGAGTTAATTCGTCGACAGGTAGGGCGCGTCGTAGTTGCAATTCCCGACCCGCATGCGATGGTTAACGGACAAGGGCTGGCAAAATTGCGGGAAGCTGGCGTCAAGGTGGATGTGGGAGTCGGGCGAGAATCAGCATTGATTACATTGCGACCCTATTTGAAGAGAATCGCAACTGGGGTTCCTTGGGTCATTGCCAAATGGGCAATGTCCCTGGATGGCAAAATAGCGACGCCACAAGGCGAAAGCCGTTGGCTGACATCTGACGCAGCGCGACAATCAGTACACGAACTGCGCGGACGGATGGACGCTATCATGACCGGAATTGGGACGGTGCTGGCCGACGATCCGCTGTTGACCGCCAGGCCCGCTGGTCCGCGCCGCGCCGTTCGAGTGGTCGTCGATTCCTTGGCCAGGCTTCCGCTGAATTCTCAATTAGTGGCGAGCGCCCGAACAGAACCGGTTCTGGTTGCCGTTTCTCAATCGGCTCCCGTTGAACGCATAACGGCCCTGCGGGAGGCCGGTTGCGAAGTCTGGATCGGAACGCCGGACGACGCAGACCAACGGATCCTCGAATTATTGCGGCTGTTGGCGGATCGCCAGATGACCAATGTCTTGGTGGAATCGGGTGGCACGCTCTTGGCCTGTTTTCAGCGGCTGGGACAGATCGATGAAATCCGCGCCCATCTTGCACCGCGATTGCTCGGTGGACAACAGGCACCCACACCCGTTGAAGGTGAAGGCATTCGCCGTTTGGCGGATGCCGGAAAGTATCGGATCGAGGCAATTCGGCCTTTGGGCAACGATGTTGAAATCACAGCCGTCAACACATCGCTCACATTCTTGCAGGAGAGAGATTAAGTCAAAGCAACAAAGGGAACACAACTTCCTTACACTGTTTACGGCAAGGTGCCCACGTGTTTAACGACCAGCCTTAGTCGCTGGCTTTGACTAAGTCTGATTGTCAATCCACTCACCACACGACCACCGTCTGCTCGGCAATTTTCGTCGCGGGAACGCGTGAATACCAACGTCGGGATCGGCTGCCACTCTCAAGAACTAGGCGCCACATTCAGAATTTGGCTGCCTCAGGCAGGTATCGGGTGGCACCGGCAAAAACTTCGGCTGCTCCGGAGTAGCCCCTTATTGACCGTATTGGGCCGAATTTTAATCAGTCTGAACCGGCGTTTCACACAGAGTATTGTTCCTGCTTTCCCGTGGGCGAGAAACCTCAGCGATTGTGCATCGCG
>DAOLCX010000527.1:0-3030 GCA_035327685.1 Pirellulaceae bacterium
GATGGCCGATCGCGCGCCGAATTCGATCAGTAAATCAGAAGTGTTCGTACTGGGAAGTCCGGATGCCCAACGGCTGGAATCGCTGGCTGATTTGGCCGAGGCCGTCATTCAAAACGTCAAAGGCCAGTTCAAACTGAGTCAAACTGAGCCGTTAATTAAAGGCAAGATCACGCTGTTAGTGTTTGAGCAGCGTTATGATTTTAATGAGTACGGTGTGATGTTGTTGGGGCATCCGTTGCCGCGCGACGTGAAGGTTGTCTGGCGGTACGATCAAGTCGACGCGCGGATTGCGATTTGTCTTACTCCCGACTTTGCCGGGGAAGCGTTGCAAGTCGAATTGGCGCGGCAAGTGGCCGCGATGTATGCCGCAACTCTCGCAGGAGATTTACCCCGTTGGCTGGCGGATGGGATCGGCTACGACACCGCCAGTCGACTCTATCCGCGCAACGAGCAAGTCAAAACGTGGAGTGCGACAGCTCAGCAAAACGTGCAGGGTGCCAATTTCGGAGAGCTGCTCCGAGGCCAACTGGCCGAGAGTCGAGCCGCATGGATCGGTTATGCCGTGGTCACTCGTTTGCGATCCGACGCCAGTCGATTCAGTCGGTTTTGGACAGCGCTCGAAAAATCCGGGAACTTTGCTGAGAGCTTTCAGACGATTTACCAGGCAACATGGGAGCAATACCTTGGTGTCGCGCGGTAATCGTCTTTGAGGCCACCAGTTCCGGCAATGAAGGACCGGTTACTTCTTTTTCACGATCTTCAAGACGACCAATACAACAATCGCGATAATGGTGATCAATCCGAAGATTTGTCCGATCTTCGCGAAATCGTTTTGAGCAATCAAACCGCCAGTTTCTACAAGAGCCTTATACATATCAACTCTCCTTTTAAAAATGTCGATTGACCTTTTTCTATTGTAGCCCAATGGTCCCCAAATGTTCGAGACCCTGGCTTGTAGCTTACCATTGTCGAAAGGCGAAACAATGGGGAAAATGTTCTACAATTCGACTTGGCAAGCGCACAAAGAATTGTTCCGGCCCTGCGAGGTCGCCGAGATTGTTTTGCGAAGGAATGAACCATGAAACCCGGACATGAAACCGACGTGCGCCTGGGCGGCGCGCCCTACTGGATGCGTCAGACAAATTCGAGCCAAGGTGCCGGCTGGTCGAACCACTGCTCATACGTGCTCGTGCTGGCGATACTGGTTAGTATGTTCGGTCAACAGAGAGTTGCGGCGCAGTCAGGTACGTCGTTTTCCATAACTTGTCCCGCCAAACCGGACAAGTTGCTGGATGGGCGATTGCTGGTGATTTTGTCGACGGACCCAGCCGCCGAACCCCGCTTTCAAGTAACGGACAATTATCGATCGCAACAAATCTTTGGGATCGATGTCGAAGACTGGGATGGAATAACTCCGCAGGTCATCGACTCGACGGTGTTCGGATTCCCCCGACAGTCGCTATCGCAGGTCCCCGCGGGTAAGTACCATGTCCAAGCTCTGTTTCACGAATACGAAACTTTTCATCGGGCCGATGGCCACGTATTGAAACTGCCGATGGACCGAGGTGAAGGTCAGGTCTGGAACCGGGCTCCCGGAAACCGGTACTCGACTCCCGGCGAGATCGATTTCAACCCTCGCGCGAACGCGGCTCATACGTTAGTATTGGATCAGGTCATCCCGCCCATCGAACCGCCCGCCGATACGAAATACATCAAACATATTCGCCTGCAGAGCAAGCTGCTCACCGAATTCTGGGGGCGGCCGATGTTTTTGGGCGCGCACGTCTTGTTGCCCGAGGGGTTTGATGAGCACCCCGAAGCTCGCTATCCGCTGGCGATCATGCACGGCCATTTTTCGCATGACTTCAACGGTTTCCGCACCGAGCCCCCCGATCCCGACCTCGAACCCGATTACAGCGAGCGGTTCAGGTTGCACGGCTACAACCGGATCGTCCAGCAGGAGGCCTACGATTTTTACAGAATTTGGACCGGTCCGGATTTTCCGCGGATGCTGGTAGTCGAGATACAGCACGCCAATCCCTGGTACGACGATTCGTATGCGGTGAATTCGGCCAACGTCGGACCTTATGGGGATGCGATTACCTACGAGCTGATTCCCGAGATCGAGCGCCAATTTCGCGGGATCGGCCAAGGCTGGGCGCGTTGTTTGTATGGCGGATCGACAGGCGGCTGGGAAGCCTTGGCAGCGCAGGTTTTCTATCCCGACGAATACAACGCCTGTTACGCGGCCTGTCCCGATCCGATCGACTTTCGCCACTACACCGTCGTCAATATTTATGAAGACGAGAACGCCTATTTTCAGCGCGGGGCGTTTGGCCACGTCGCGCGACCGGGTCGGCGCAATTGGTTGGGGCATATCGACGCCACGTTGGAACAGATGAATCATTTTGAACTGGTCCTTGGCACGCGCGGCCGGTCGGGGCAGCAGTGGGACATTTGGCAAGCCGTCTATTCACCGGTTGGCGCAGACGGCTATCCTCAACCGATTTGGGACAAGCGCACGGGGGAGATCGATCGCGAAGTTGCGCTGCATTGGCGCGAACATTTTGACCTGGTCCACATTCTTCGCCGCGATTGGCAAACACTGGGCCCAAAGCTGGCCGGCAAGATTCATCTTTATTGTGGGGACATGGACAATTACTACTTAAACAACGCCGTCTATACGGCCGAGGACTTTCTGCGCGAAGCCGATCCCCCGTACGAGGGTGAAGTAGCCTATGGCGACCGGGCCGAGCATTGCTGGAACGGCGATCCGACGCAGCCCAACGCCATTTCGCGACTGCGTTATCACCGTATGTACGTTCCCAAATTTGCCGACCGCATCCTGAACAGCGCCACGGCCAATGCCGACATTACAAGTTGGCGTTATTGAGTTGTCGAGTGGATGTCCTTTTGGAAAAAGAAATCGCCCGGATGCCAAGTGGCATCCGGGCGACATAGATACTTGATCGGAATCCTTCGCGAAACTCAGCGCGAGCGATCTCGACGCGGCTCCGCGCGACCGATCCG
>DAOLCX010000528.1:0-3030 GCA_035327685.1 Pirellulaceae bacterium
GTGGCAAAATCACTCGGCAATGAGTTCGAGAAACGCATCGGTGTTATTGGCTGTTATCCGGGGATGGTCAGCGAAATTTTCGTTGAACACACGACCCTAGAATTGCACCGACCCAATTTAGAGTCAATTCTAGAGGTTGCCGAAGCAAGTGACTTGAACGATGTAATCCAACGGCTGCAACAGCCTGGACAAGTCAACCAGTTACAACTTTTCTGTCAATTGAGCGATGGCAATCAGCTCGATCTTGGTCGAATTAGTCATGACTTTGGCCAGCTTCCGGATTCTCTGGATGATGCCGTGTCCCAGATCAATCTGCTTCACGCAACTCGTCAAGCTGTGGCTGAGGAAGTTGAAAGCTGCCGATCGAGAATCGAACACTTGACGCAACTCGCGAGTCAAGTTGAAGCGGAGCTCAGCCATTGGCATCGAAGAGCATTTTCGGGTTGGTCATTTTGGCGAAAAGCGCGTATCGAACTTTTCACCCAGAAGATGGAGGAATTGAGAAGTATCTCAGATGAATCTGGATTTCAAGCTGATCTGGAGGACGTTCTTGGTGCTGCTCTCGAAGTGACCGACGACCTGATTGATGTTCACTTGGCCTCTCTTTCAGTCATCCGTGATACGCTCGCCGAGTCGATACCAAGCGGATTAGGCTTGTTGTCGGGAAAGCTGGTGGCCGTTGCACCCTTGGATACTATTTTCGTTCAACTGCTGGAACTGAAGGATTTATCCCGCGAAGAACGCAAAACGCGACTGGCTAAGTTTGCCACGCATGTCACCGTCAAGGGATTTGCCAGAATGCTGGGACTTTGGGATACGCGATATCCCAAGATTGCAAAAGCGCTGTTGAACAAAACGCCGGAAATAGAGGGGCCACCATTGGGTGGAAAGCAGCGCCATGAACCAACAACAAGTTTTCTCGTTCTGCCCAACACATCGCCAGAGGTCAAAAAATCGCTTGGCCGCGAGCTAAAACGACTCGCGCCAGAAGTGCAAGTCTGTTTCACCGACACAATCAGCTTTGGCGTTGCAGCCGTGAAATTTCGATTTCGACAATTTCGTTCGGTCGCTGACATCTTCGATGGCCAGTTGATTCACGATCTGAACGCTGCTTTCCATGATCCGGTTTGGCGATTGAACTTTATCAATGGATTGGATGACATTGAGAAACTGGGAGGCGAAATCATCGATGGTCGCATCGAGTTCCCGTCTGACCCGGATGAGACTTCCTCCGATTCCCAGCCGTAATCATCGGTGATTCGGCAAAGGCACCACGTAATTCCAGTTTGAAAGGTTAACACGATGACACTACGCGTAATTGACAAGAATGTGGGACTCCAGCAAAAGCGAAAGCCAGTCCCGACGCTCAAAAAGCGTAAACGATGGAGCTGGAAGTTTATTTTGTTTTTGTTGGCAGTCCTTTTCTATCTTGGCTTTCTTGGATTCTGGTTCACCAGGCACTATTGGTTCACTCAGGCCGAACCCGAGATCGAGACTGTCCAGGTTGTGGAACTGCCAATTTTGACTCCGGACTATCCTGATTTGCGGGAGGACTATTTTGAGAAGGTTATCGAGCTAGGAAAGTTTGGGTGTTTTGATCCTCGGTTTGCAAGAAGCGAATACGACACGGCTGTCGCTTTTGCAAAGGAGCACAAACTGGATGGTCACCCAGCAATCACCGAACTCAATCGTCTGCCCAAACCCTCAACAATCGACTCGCGGGCATCGGTTCGTGCGTTAAGCACTCAACTTGATGCACCGGTCTATTGGGTTGAGCTTTCCGTTGCAGAACCCGGCGGTCGGTTTGTGTCTGGTTTGACGCGAATCGATTTTGAGCTGACTCAAGCTGGAAACAGGCTGCATTTGGTTGGAGTCAGCGAATCAATAAAAAACGGACGGGCACCGGCAATTGCCCTCTTGATGGACATCAGTGGCTCAACGATTGGAAAACCGTCCCTGGCGGCAGTTGCAGCGGCGGATGACTTTGTCAAGGAAAACACTTCTCGCTCTCGACTTAAATTGTGGACTTTTGCAAGTCAAGTTCGGGCTGAAACTAGGTGGACTGCCAATCAGGTTGAAATTCGTTCCGCACTTCAAAGATTAAAGCCTGATGGAGGTACCGCACTGAACCGCGCAATCTCTGACGCAATTGAAGACGCCGGAATGCTTGACATGCCAGCGGCACTCGTATTGTTCACCGACGGTTCGGACTCGTTTAACGACACGCCTCTTGAACCCGCACTTGAGCGGGCAAAGCAATTTCAGATTCCGATTCATGTTGTGGCGCTGAAGACAGGTGAAACCAAAGAGCCTGTGCTTCGACAGATCGCAACCGAAACCGGTGGCACATATCACATGGTCGATAGCCCAGACGGTTTGTTGCAAGAGTTTCGCCAAGTTTCTCGCAGCCTGACAACGCCCGTCTATCGGTTGGCTGTAATGGAACCGCTGGATCAGAAAACGCCTTTGACCGTTCAGGTCGGAGGCTTGCAGCCTCTTAACGTTCGACTTGAACGATAGGAAGGCTTTCACTGACTAAATCACACCCGTGGCATCATGGATGCAATTCGCTGTTGAAATTGTCAAGACCATTTAACAAGGACAATGAAAGATGAAAAGCAAAAAAACAAACGGCAACCGCCCAGCCTATGCCAAGCGAGTCGGCAATATTCGCGTGACCGTCTGGGAGAATGTGAACGACGGACAGACGTTTTTTAATACGTCGGTGGTTCGACGTTACAAGGACGGCGAGGACTGGAAAGAAACGAGCACGTTCAACGGACTCAGCGACATTAGCGCGGCACTGTTTGCGCTCAATGCGGCCGCTAACTACATCAGTCAGCGAGAAGATGAACAGGCTCAAGAAGCAGGGGAGGCTTAGGACATGAAAAAAGATAACCTACCCGCCCATTGGACAGATGACGAAGCCAGAGACCAACTAGCAGCCCGAACCCTGATTGATGTTACTGGCCGTTGCATGATTCCAAGAATCACGGCTCCAGTCTATTTGTCTAGTCAGCTCTATGACCT
>DAOLCX010000529.1:0-3020 GCA_035327685.1 Pirellulaceae bacterium
ATGCGCACGAAATCCGGAGTTTCTCATCATGGGAATCGTAAATGTTCCGGTCGTCACGGCATTGGCCACCGCACTTCCCGATAACGACCCCATCATTCCGCTGGCCATGACCGCCATCTTGGCTGGACCACCAGGCGATCTCGCGAAGACACGCTGCGAAAACTGGATGATGAACTGTGTGGCTCCCGACATCTCCAACATCGCGCCAAAAACGATAAACAGAAACACGTAGCGAAACATGACGTTCATGGCTTGCCCCAAGACGCCTTGTGATTGCAAAAACGTCGTACTGACTAAATCTCGCGGAGATTGACCTCGATGTGGCAATAATGCGTCGGGGAGCATCGGCCAACCATACTGGCTCGACATGTGGCAATAAAAAGAATGAGCGACGAAGGCCAACGCCAACAAAGGGACCACCCAACCCAAGGTGCGCTGCGCCGCATACAAAACGACCAGCAACCCCACCACTCCGACCGCCACATCCAACCATGTTTCCTGCGCCACGCGGTGACCTAACGCTTGACCGTTCCACCACCATGCGCGAAAAACCGGTTGTGTCTGCACCACGATATAGGCGAAGCACACGACACTGGCGATCAACAATACAACGTTGGCAGCCGCGCTCCAGCGCCCGGGCGATCGAGACCCCGCCATCAAAAAACACCCCGCGTATCCGAGCAAGGCGAACAATGCCAAGCCGGCTTGAGGCTGCAACCAGTTGAAGTTGACTTCAATTAACGTGAACACTGCCAGAATGACGCCGAGCACAGAGACGGCTGCAGTCATCCATCGCGTGCGGCGCTGCGCGGATCGATCACTAGAATCGCCGAGTCGTGCATCCTGATCAGGCGAAGCGGCTAATTGCCCGTCGGCCATATTCCGATTTCTTTATAGAACCGTTCAGCGCCAGGATGGAACGGAACCCCTGTCATGCGGGCGGCGTTTTTCTCATTGATCGCTCGCCCAGCCGGATGGCGCTCAGCAATCTGTTCCCGCTGATTCCAAATGGTCTTGGTCAATTGGTAAATCAATTCTTCATCGACCGTGCTGTATGTAATCAGATGCATGCGGCCGACATCCAAGCCCGAGAAATCTTCCGTCATGCCCCGATAGGTCGGTTCTTGTTTGCCGTCGCGTTCGGTGAACTGCGGGATCGTGGCCAGCTCAAAGAATGGATACTTGTCGGCCAGGCGTTGGCGAACCCCTGAATCGAAAGGAATGAAGTGAATATCCAAATTGTTGCACGCCTGCTGAATGGACGCCGTGGGGATAGCGCCCCCCAGGAATACGGCATCCGCTGCTCCGTCAGCCAACATGTCCACTCCCCTGCTCTGCTCGGCGTTGAGTACCGTCAAATCCTCCCACGCCAAACCATGCTCTTCCACAATGGGCCGGACGAACATTTCAAAGCCGGCGCCTGGTGGACCAATGACGACACGTTTGCCTTTGAGATCGGACATCTGCCGAATTCCCGAATCCGTTTTCGTGAGAAACAATGCCACGTTGGGAGCCATCGTGACCACCGTCCGGACTTCGTAGGATTTTTCCCATCCAGCTTCGCTGTTCAAGGAAAAATAGCTGATGGCTGCGTTCGACATGGCCAATTGAAATTCGCCGGATGACAGTCGGCGGATGTTTTCCATCGAGCCACCACTACCTTTGGCCTGCACCCGCCACGGTTGCTCGCCGCGATGCTCGTTGAGTACATCGGCGATTGCCGAACCAACTGGGAAAAACGCTCCCCCCGGCGGCGCCGTTCCCAAATCGATGAACTGCGACCGCTGATTGGGATTACATCCCCCTAGGCACGCGATCAGAATTACAAGTGCCACGGCCTCGCGCATCACTCGCACCCGCCCATGGCGCCGTTTTGAACTCGCGGTTTGTAACGTTCCAATCCATGTCTTTTTCATCAACATCACTCGACCAACTCTCAACAAATCAGAAATTCACGGGCGTGTTCCTATTCCAAAAATCTACCCGATAGCTGCCCGCAACAACAGACGGTGTGGGAATGCACCGTGGCGATGACGGACCAGGCGCGCACTTAGGAACGCATTAAGCACCACGCTGGGAAACAGGTGGCACTGGCAGGAATTCAGGTACTTCATCTGACGGCATTTGACCGGCCACATGCCGACTTTCAGCCCGTGTGACGCACGATGAATCGGATACTGCCTTTAGAATCAACCCCACATCACAACCAAAAACGTATTCCGGTGCGGACGGTGTCAATCAATTCATGGAACCAAACGAAACCGATGGAGCGCTGACCACAGTGGATTTTGCCGACCACGCGTGTTCCAGCCCGAAACAAGTCATGCGGCGCGTCGCTGTTGTCAAAGCTGATCAGTACGCGACATGCATTCCCATGATCGCCGACGACTTCCAGGTTGTGATCGACCTCTACGACCCGACCGGTCAGTTCTTGGTCCGGACGCGATACCAATGAAAACGTCACCTGCAAGGGTTCCGAGGAATCCGCCATGGCTGCCAACAGATGGCCAACTCGTTTCTCAGGCAGAAACAACTCGACTTGCCATTCTGTATTGTGGGCAATGACGGTCATCAGCTTTTGCCCGCGCGTGACAGGTCGCCCCAGCAACACGCGCTTCAGTTGCCAATTGATCACATGGCCGTCAATGGGACTGAGCACAGTCAATAATTCGGCCTGTTGCCGCACCAAGGCCAATTCCAGACGAGTGCTTTCGGCACTCGACCGGGCTTTGGCGAGTTCTCCTTCGATCGTGATCCGATCGATGTGCTCCAGCTTGCTCGCAGATTGCGCGTTCTCAAACTTGCGCACCTCTTCCTCGGCTCGCTTGAGTTGACCTTCGAGTTTCTCAATTTCGACAGCAATGTCGTTGTTCACCATCTTGGCCAAAGGCTGGCCGGTTCGTACCAGTTCGGTTGCATCGCGCGGCTGGTGGATTTCAATCAAAGTCCCATCCAGCGGTGCAAACACGTCGCGCTGGACAGTGGCCACCAGTTCGCCTTGACCAGGGAGCGCGAATGGG
>DAOLCX010000530.1:0-3013 GCA_035327685.1 Pirellulaceae bacterium
CGCCGCGCTGGCGGTGCACAGGGCCACGGCAGTCGCGGTAGTGAGGGCGCATTGGCGCAGCAATCGCAGAGCATACCGCGATCGCGGGGGATTACGAGTTTCAGTCATATCTGGGTCCGAATGTTGATTGAGATCAAGGTCAATGGACAAACGAGCTGCCCCGCCAGCCTTGACAACATCATCAGTCACAATCGGCAAATCAGTTGCAGGCGTTACAACAAAATCTACCCAAAAAACGCCTACTGCCACTACAGTTTACGCGGTTTAGCTGACCCGAACGGCTCGTCGGGCCGCTGGATTTATGGGGCCTCACGCGAATCGACTGGTACCCGCGATTGAAATACTCCACAATCTTCTCATGACAACCAAACGAACCAAACAGGAACCACTCGTGCGGCCTCGATTGGGGGCCCATATGTCGATTGCGGGAGGCTATTTTCGAGCGGTTCAAGCCGCGGCGGCAGTTGGTTGTGACTGCGTCCAATTGTTCACGAAAAACAATAATCAGTGGCGCGGCAAGCCGATTTCAGACGCCGACACCGAACAGTTTCAGGCGTCGCTAGCAAAGTACAACATCTCCGATCCGCTCTCACACGCGTCGTATTTGATCAACCTGGCCAGCCCAGATCGAGAGTTGAGAGACAAGAGTATTGGCGCCCTGGCGGATGAACTCCGCAGGGCTGATCAGTTGGGGATTCCTTATGTGGTAGTTCATCCCGGCGCTTTTACAACCAGTTCACTGGCTGAGGGAATTGACGCGGCCGCGAGTTCAGTAACTGAGGTGATTGAATCCACAAGTTCATCAAATGTCGGAATCTTGTTGGAGAACACTGCGGGACAAGGTTCGACTTTGGGATCTCGATTTGAAGAATTGGCGGAAATGTTGCTCAAGATCGACTCCCCAACCCGGTGTGGAATTTGCATCGACACCTGCCACGCGTTTGCCGCCGGGTATGACCTGACCACAGAGGATGGATACTGCGACGCGATACAACAACTTGATAAGTCGGTGGGCCTGGCGTCGATCAAGGCGTTTCACCTGAACGACAGCAAAAAAGGCCTGGGTAGCCGTGTCGATCGGCACGAACATATCGGATTGGGGCAGTTGGGAACCGCAGCGTTTTGTAGGCTATTGAACGATCCGCGGTTTGCCCACTTGCCGATGTACTTGGAAACCAAAAAAGGGACGCATGAGGGCGAAGACTGGGATGCCATCAATCTGCGTCAATTGCGCGATTGTTTCCAGTGAGCCACGTACCATCCGGCGCCGATTCGTAAAGCGATGGCAGGCGCTCCAACGAGAGATTTGAAATCTGAAATCGCAAATTTGGAATTCAAAACCTCAAATTCGAAATGAAACTTGAGCCGCCTTCAGCCATCTTGTGGCATGCGGCGCGAAAACGGTAATCGTTCGCGCGGGGGCAAACGCAAACCGGTTTGCGCTGCCCATTCCGATCGTTCGTCGGGAGTCGCGTAGAATCGCAACCAGGATTCTTCGTCCTGAATGGGATCCAGGCATTGCCAGCGCAACACGGCATCGGACAGACCGAGCCGCTTTTCCTGCGAGGGGAGGATGTCGCGCATGATCAATCCATAAAGTTGTCGGTCGGACAAATGCCCTGTGCATTCCAACTCGATGTTCTTCTCATACAGGCGACCGATGACTTGGTGTAACTGCGAATGCAGAGTGTCATCGTCCAGGTGCTCCATCGGCGCCATGCACAATTCAGGTTCGAACCATTGACTGATCGGTAGCACCGGTGCTCGTTCCCAGGCCAACAGTGATTGCAAGTATTGATTTTCAGATTGCGTGGACATGTGTTCCAAATCCACAGCGCACAATGAGTCGTCGTAATACGGTTCCAACTCGTCACGAAGTGTGGCGTTCTGGATGAGCAGGTCTATTTCATTCATCGGCATTTCAAGCGGCACCCTCTGCGATAGTTTACATCTAGCCGCACAAGTTTATCCAGCGATCGCAAGGATGTCTGGCAAAACCTTGAAGGATTTGGAAATTCATGGCGATTTTTATCGCAGCTTCCTGGATCGACAGGCATAACGCTAAAACTTTCACACGGCATGGGCTTTCAAAGTTTTACGGTTGGGAAAACTCTGGCGCAGGGAAAGGATGTAAGAAGTCACTAAGCGGTAGCTTCCGAGTGTCAGTATCTGGTGCGACTCCAAGATTCCCATCGAAGTTGTTGCCTTGAAATTGGTCAAGACCAGAACCGGTCGTGTACGGTTCAGACCCCTAATCAATGGGGATTGACCGATCGAGAGTGCTGAAATCGGGCAAACGCCATGGGGCCAAAACTCAGATGGGTTGCGGAATCACAGATCCGACGAAAACGGCCACTCGCAATTGCATGGGACCTGGCCTATCGCTACCTGGAAGAGTTTGCCAGGTTTGTTAAATTATATAGGAGTATTGTTGGCATAAGGTGGAAGCGACGCGAGTTCAAACCGAGTACTTACGATGTTAGACAACCGATTGAATCGACGAACTTTTCTGATCGCTGCGGCTGGTACCGGTCTGGTCGCCGCGACGCCTGGTTGGTGTCGCGCAGCCCAGGAGGACACTTTTTCGCTGCCGACTTTGCCCTATGCTTACGATGAGCTGGAGCCGCACTTGGATGCGGCGACCATGGAAATCCACCATTCGCGACACCATGCGGCCTATGTACGCGGACTGAATAATGCTGTCCGCGACACAGAATACGCTCAATGGTCTGTAGAGCAATTGGTGTCGAAGCTTGATGAACTTCCCGACTCGATCCGTACTGCCGTGCGGAACATGGGAGGCGGTCACGTCAATCACTCGTTGTTTTGGAAATCGCTGACCTCGAAAGGCGAGGGCGCGCCGGGTGGCAAATTGGGGGATGCCATTGCCGCCGCGTTTGGTGACTTCGAGGCCTTTTGGGAAAAGCTGTCGGCGGCCTCGATGAGTGTCTTTGGCAGTGGTTGGGGTTGGCTGAGTTGGCAGCCCGGCAGCGGCCTGGTCATTGAATCGTCC
>DAOLCX010000531.1:0-2999 GCA_035327685.1 Pirellulaceae bacterium
CGCAATACTGCCCGGCAGTTAAGTAATTACGAATTCATCTCCGATCGGTTTGGCAAACGCCAACCGGCCATTCGGTGGTTTGCGGACTGGATTTACGACGCGCCTGGTTGCGACGAGTATCAGTTGATTCGCATTACCGACTTGTCGGTGCTGGAAGCGCTGGGCATGAAACCCCGGTCAGGCTTCAAATACACGGTCGCTGAACTGGCTCCGATGACCGAACAAATCAATCAGTTGACCGAGGCGGCGATCAAACTGGAGCGGAGTCAGTTGACGACAACACAGAAACGACTGATCGATCTCCGCGTGCAACTCAACCGACTGATCTCGTTGCGTCGCGCATTCACGGACCCTTTCGTGCGCCTGGCTCCAGACGATGTTTTTAGTCGGCTGCAGATGGCAAATATGTTGGCCAGCGAAGTGCATCTGCCGCGATTGATACCAGATGAGACGAACCCCGATCAGCCCTGGCGAATCTTGACTCATGTTTGGATCGAACGCGCGTTCAACGAACTGGCGGATCGGTTTCACACGCGTTCCCTCCCCGAATTGGTGTCTGCTGTCACACAGAGCGTGATTATCGCCCCGCTCCGAGAGCAGTTGATTCAAGAGCGGATGATCGATGAGATTTTGAGCGATCCGGAAGTCGTGAAACTGATTGGCGCGCAACTGGAACAAACGGGCATTTCTGATATCCGGCGTCGATTGTTGGCCAATTGGGAACTGTTTCCGGCCCAGGTCTATGAGCAGTTGTATCCAGTCATCGCCCCCGCGATTGATCGCCTGCTGGACGAAAAGCGTCACGAATTCCTGGAACAAATCGACGGTTTGATTCGAGCCCCGCTGAAATGGACGGGAAACGAGGTTCCAGAATTCGACAACCCGTACGCTCGCGCCTGGATGGATATGGCACAGGAGTATCGGGACGGAAATGGAAGTGCATTTAATGCGCTGGTCGGCACATGCTATGAATATTTGAATTACGAACATCCGGTGGAATATCGCCCGAGTACTATCCGCACGGAGTGGGTTTACAACGCGTTTGCCCCTTTGTATCAGGCCACCACGTTGTACCTGATGGCGTTCTTGTTGTCTGCGTTGGGATGGATATTTTGGCCGCGCGGTTGGAATCGAGCCGCTACTTGTGTATTGCTGCTCGGGTTGTCGGTGCACGTTGCGGCAATCATCATGCGGGTTATGATTTCCGGGCGCCCCCCGGTCACCAATCTGTATTCGTCGTTTGTATTTGTCCCTGCTGTCGGCGTGGTGGCTCTGATGATGATCGAGCGATTGACTCGCCTGGGCATTGCGAACGGAATGGCAGCGGTGGCTGGTGCCGCGTCTCTGTTGTGGGCTTGGAGCATTACGGTCAGCGATCAAAACGCGACAGGCGATACGTTTACTGTGATGGAAGCGGTGTTGGATACTCAGTTTTGGCTGTCAACGCATGTGATTATGATTTGCCTTGGTTATGGTGGAACCATCGCGGCGGGGCTATTGGGGGCGGGGTATTTGATCTCCGGCATCCTGACCAAATCGATCTCGGGACAGCGAGAACAGCGTCTGGCCGCCACCTTGTACGGAACGATTTGCTTCGCCCTGTTGTGTAGCTTTTTTGGTACGGTGTTGGGTGGACTGTGGGCTGACGATTCCTGGGGGCGATTTTGGGGTTGGGACCCCAAAGAAAACGGCGCGTTGATGATTGTCTTATGGAATGCTGTTTCGCTTCACGCACGCTGGGGAGGAATGATCCGCCACCGACAGATGGCAGCATTGGCAGTGCTAGGGAGCATTGTCACGATCTGGTCGTGGGAAGGCGTCAATCAATTGGGACAGGGTCTGCATTCGTACGGGTTCAGTCAGGACCGACTGGTCGGTGTCGGAATTTTTGTAGCCGTCCATTTGATAGTGGCTGCCCTGGTCTTTGTCCCGAAACGTTGTTGGCGATCCGCCGATGCCTACACTCGTTAGTCTCTTGCGATGAGGCCTTCATCGCTGCGGAGTTGATCGTACACTGAGGGAACTGGCTAAATGAAATGGTCTTGGAAGATTGCGGAAGTCCGTGGCATTGCAGTATTCGTGCACGCCACGTTTTTTATCTTGCTGGCCTATATCGGGTTTATGTACTGGTCGCAAAGCCAGAATGTGGCGACGACAATCGAAGGCGTCGGGTTCATTGTCGCGATCTTCTTTTGTGTGTTGTTGCACGAATTTGGCCATGCTTTGGCCGCCGCTCGATACGGCATTAAGACGCGCGACATTACTTTGTTGCCGATTGGAGGTCTGGCCCGGCTGGAAAGGATGCCGGACAAACCGGTACAGGAGTTATGGGTAGCGTTAGCTGGCCCAGCGGTGAATGTGGTCATTTCGGCTCTGCTCTTCGCGTGGTTGGCCGTGTCGGCCACTTTGGAACCGTGGGACAAGATGGGGGTGACCTCCGGGTCGTTCCTGCAACGGCTAATGGTGGTCAATGTTTTTCTGGCAGTCTTCAATATGCTGCCCGCCTTTCCAATGGACGGTGGCCGCGTCTTGCGGGCGCTGTTGGCCACGCGTATGGACTATGTGACAGCAACGCAAGTTGCCGCCACGGTGGGTCAAGGAATGGCACTCATCTTCGGGCTCATGGGGTTGCTCGGTGAGTTCTCCCCGATGCTGGTATTCATTGCTCTCTTCGTCTGGATCGGTGCGCAACAAGAGGCAAGCCTGGCCCAGATGAAAGGCGCGTTGGCGGGCATTCCGGTCGCGGCCGCCATGGTTTCTGATTTTCGAACCCTGCACCCGCACGATACGCTGGGGCAAGCTACCCAAGAAATTTTGGCGGGATCGCAACAAGACTTTCCAGTAGTTGAGGGAGATGAAATCGTTGGCATCCTCACACGGAATCGGTTGTTGATGGCCTTGGCCAATCAAGGATTCGATGGCCTGGTGGCAGACGCGATGGAGCGAGAGTTCCAAACTGTCGATATGAACGACATGTTGGAAATGGCCTTTCAACGCAT
>DAOLCX010000532.1:0-2998 GCA_035327685.1 Pirellulaceae bacterium
GCTTGTCGGCGAGAATTTCGGGGACTTCGCCGGAAACGACGCGTTGCGCGAAGCCTTCCACAATGGCCGTCTTGCCGACACCGGCCTCACCCAACAACACCGGGTTGTTCTTTTGTCGGCGGCAAAGAATCTGAATCGCCCGTTCAATTTCAACCTGACGGCCGATGACCGGGTCCAGTTTGCCTTGCCGAGCCAATTCGGTCAGATCGCGGCCGAAGCTGTCGAGAGCCGGAGTTTTGGATGAACGGCCTTTGCCCGTTTGTTGTTCAGCGGCTTGACCGAAGTTCTCGCGATTGCCTCGTTCGCTGGCTTCGCCCCCCTCCAATCCGTTACCCAACAGATTGAGGACTTCCTCGCGGACCTCTTCCAGTTTGAGGCCCAGGTTCATCAACACTTGAGCGGCGACCCCTTCGTGTTCGCGAAGCAATCCCAATAACAGGTGTTCTGTTCCCACAAAGTTGTGATTCAGATTGCGGGCTTCCTCCATCGAGTATTCGATCACTTTTTTGGCGCGCGGCGTTTGCGGGAGCCGGCCCATGGTGATCATTTCCGGTCCGCTTTGGACCAGCTTTTCCACTTCCAGGCGG
This sequence comes from Pirellulaceae bacterium, assembly GCA_035327685.1. GTDB lineage: Bacteria > Planctomycetota > Planctomycetia > Pirellulales > Pirellulaceae > BJ22. The sequence continues at coordinate 588 of DAOLCX010000532.1, forward strand.
ATTTTACGCAAATCGACATCGAGATTTTTCAGCACATTGGCGGCCACGCCAGTCCCTTCCTTGACCAGTCCCAACAACATGTGTTCTGTCCCAATGTACTCGTGGTTAAAGCGTTGGGCTTCTTGGTTGGCCAACTGCATTACCTTGCGGGCTCGATCGGTAAATCGCTCGTACATCGTTCAGTACCTCCGTAGTTAATATTATGCCGCGTCGCGAGTTGTATTCGGTTCCTCGGCGATTCTCGCCGAACCTTCAAGGTGCAAATCCTGCGCCGCATCGCTCAGCGATGTGTCGCCGGAAAGTTGTTCCTCAATTAGTCGAATCAGTTCCCGTTCGCGTTGGATTTCGTATTCCCATGGCCGGGCGTCATCCAGTCCAGCCAAAAAATCAAGTTCATGCCGCGCGACATCCAGTCGATCCGAGTGCCGCAAGATTCCTACTAACAAAAGCCTGGCCGCGGCATCCCGTGGCCAAAGCTGCAATCGGCGGCGGATCAGTCGCTCGGCCTGAAACCAATTCCTACTTAAGTATTCGCGCTGGGCCTGAATAAACAAGGTGTCTTGGGTTACTGGGGGCCGTTGAAGGGTGGAATGCGTGCCATTATCCGCGTGGCGTGTATCGTGGGACACACTCCAATAGGACAAGCCCCAGATGAGAATCAACATGGGCCAAATGATGCTGGAAAACTGAGTCCCCAGCCAAGCGGGCCAGATCAAAGTACTGACCAAAGCCAGGTTCAGCAACACACCAAAGCCGAACGCTACGACCAACGACAGCCTGTCGCCGCGTCGCCACAACCGGTGTAAACCGGGCCACAAAAACATTGACCGCTCGAGCCACATCATGTTCAGAGCACTCCAGCATCCCTGCCCCAAGTATAAACCGCGATCAGTTGCGGTGCCGCATGATTTTGGGGGCTTCGGCGAACTCCTTTTCGCGCTAAAGTATCAGTCAGATAGCAGGTTACGTCAACGTCAAACGGCGTTTAGAATTCTGGAAATCCTTGTCGGCAAAATCGCGCTGGGAATCACGATTTGACAGTTGAGCGCTCGCAATTCCAAAAAGGATTACCCAGGTGCTTTTTCCTGGACGTTCGGAAACAATGGTATGGCCGGTTGCTTTGGAGGCTGAGTGACGAATTGGCAGTGACAGCATGGCAGATGACAGCAGCGCAGATTCGAACCCTGAATTGACCGAGGGCCCCGCATTGGAAGAAGTCTTTTTTCGCGTTCTCGATGCCGCATTAAATCGGGCCAGCGAGGGATTGCGCGTTGTTGAAGACTATGCGCGGATGGTGTTGGAAGACCGGTATCTGACGGGCCAATTCAAGAGGCTGCGCCATGATTTAGTTGGGCTGGCCCAAGCGTATGATCCGACTCGTTTGATCGCAGCGAGGGACACAGCCCACGACGTGGGTACCGGGATTGAGATAGACAGTGAGTATCAGCGGCCAGACGGAGCCCGTTTAATTCAGGCCAATCTGGCTCGGGCTCAACAAGCATTGCGGACCATTGAGGAGTATTCTAAGTCGTTCAGTGCCGCGAGCGCGGCCGGCTTTGAAAGACTGCGGTACGATTGCTATCAATTGGAGAAGGCCTTGTTGACGACGGAGTTGAGTCGCCAGAATCTGGCCGACGCGCGACTTTGTGTTTTGACTGATGGGCGGAAAAGTAGCGAAGAGTTTGCTGATTTTATTGCTCAATTAGTGGCTGGAGGCGTCGATCTGATCCAATTGCGGGACAAATCGCTCGATGACCGGCAATTGTTGCAGCGGGGTGAGGTCCTCGGGCAATTGGTGGCCGGAACTCATGTCCGGTGGGTGATGAACGATCGGGCCGATCTGGCTGTGGCTGCCAAGGCGCATGGCGTTCACTTGGGCCAAACGGATTTGCCGGTGCGGGATGCGAGGCGGATCGTCGGCCCACATCGCCTGATTGGCGTATCGTCACATGACATCCAACAAGCACGTCAGGCGGTGCTGGATGGTGCGAACTATATTGGTGTCGGACCTGTGTTTGACAGTCAGACCAAGGCCTTCTCGGCGCTGGCCGGCCTGGATGTGGTTCGGCAAGTCGCGGATGAAATCGCTTTGCCTGCCTTTGCCATCGGCGGCATCGATGACACCAATATCGAGTTGGTATGCGAGGCGGGAATGCCCCGCGTGGCCGTCAGCCGAGCGGTGTGCACAGCGGTAGATCCGCAGCAAGCAGTGAGGGCAATGAAACGAGTGTTGAGACCATCTGACAGGTAGGGAACCGATGGCAGTCATGGAGCAAGCGCATATTGAAGTCGAATTGAAGTTTGAAGTTGAATGTGAGGAGTCGTTGTTGACGCGCTTGAAAGCGCAAGGTGCACAAGCTCAAGGTGTGGTGGATCAAGAAGACGAGTATTTCGCTCATCCCAGTCGCAAC
>DAOLCX010000533.1:0-2982 GCA_035327685.1 Pirellulaceae bacterium
CCCTCGGAGATATAACAGACACATTGAGCCGGGCGCAAGTTGCCGGTTCGGCCTACAACTCCCAACTCAATGTAGCCGGTCACCATGGCAAAATCAGCGTCGCCGACGCGGTCTCCCAATTGCAGCATCACGTTCGTTTGAAACAATCCAACTTGCGCACCGGTCCGAGGACTCAACAGTGTGCACACCAGATTGCCTGTCAAGTGATCGAGTACAAACAGCCCTTCGATATCGCCATCGATGCGGCCGGTGGCCATCGAGATCGCCTTGCCGCCGCTGGCCGAATCCGCTTTCAATACCCAGGGAACTTCAACCGCCGCATCGCGTTGCACCGCTCCGCGCAGCCAGAACCCTAACCAAATCGCCTGCGCCAGGAAACTGACGACAGCGAAAAACAACAATGGTTTATGCCAGCGACTGCAGCAGTTCATGATTCGCACCTTTCTTTACAAGGCCAGAAACAACCGGTGTGGCGATTCCAAATAGGCAATCACATCGTTTAAAAACCTGGCCGCCGCCGCACCGTCAATCAACCGATGATCATACGAGATACTCAGCGGCATCATCAACCGAATCACGACCTGATCGTCGCGGACCACCGGCATCTTGCGTGCCCGGCCGGCCAGCAGGATGGCCGTCTCTGGCACGTTGATGATCGGCGTGGAATAGCTGCCGCCAATGGCTCCCAGGTTACTAATTGTAAACGTTCCGCCCCGCAAGTCATCTACCGAAAACTGCCCCTGCCGCACATTTTCCGCCATTTGCCCCAAGGCTTTGGCAATATCGGGGACCGCCAACTTGTCCGCATGACGGAGATTGGGCACGACCAGCCCACGTTCTGTATCAATCGCAACGCCGATATTGATGTAGTCTTTGTAGATGATTTGGTTACTATCCACCTCGATCGAAGCGTTGACAATCGGATGGTTCCGCAAGGCCATCGCCACTGCTTTGATCAGAAACGGCATGGAAGTCAATTTGATGCCGCGCGCTTCATATTCACGTTTATTGCTCTGCCGAATCTGTTCGAGCTCCGTGACATCGGCGTCATCAAAATTAGTGACACGCGGAACGGTAGTCCATGACTCGTGCATCTTTTGGGCAATCGTGGCCCGAATCTTGGACATTTTTTCGATCCGCACCGATCCGTATGTGTCGCGAGACCCATCGGTCTCTTGATCCACCCCACTCGAAGCCGCGGCGGGACGGCTACCACCACGCCGCACCTCGGCCAAGATGTCATCGCGGGTTACTCGACCATGATTTCCTGTGGGCTGGACTGTCCTCAAATCGACCCCCACTTCGCGAGCGAAACGCCTCATCGCTGGACCCGCCGGTACTTGTGCCAAAGAGGATGTCGTGTCCGCCACTTCAGCTCCAACCTTGGCCGCGGCCGGAACCGGCTCCTCAACTCGCGCGGCCGGTTTTGCGGCCCGTTCGCTGACCACCTTTTCAACCGGCGCTGGTTTCGCAGGCGTTTCCGGAGCGGTCGCCGAAGTCTTCGCTGGAGCGGAAGGAGTTGGTGAGCTCTTGGATTCGTTTTGTGTTTTCTTGCTGGTCGGCGCAGCCGCCTCTGTCCCTTCTAGGCTGGCGATCACCTGGCCAATCGTTACCGTATCTCCAGTCTTGACATGAATTTTGGTGACCTTGCCCGCTGCCGATGAAGGGACGGTGACGGGTGCCTTGTCTGTCTCCAATTCAATCAGCCCCTGGTCTTTCTGGATCGTCTCCCCTTCTTGGACAAACACTTCCAGTACGTCGCCAGATTCGATCCCTTCACCTAACGCCGGGATTTTGATTTCAATGTTCATGGTCGCTTCCATCTGATTCAGGCCTTTGTCCTCGACAACAGGTCACTTGGGCGTCTGTTGTCGCAACACCGGAATATGCCATTGTATCATGTCTTTAGACTAGTACGGCCAAACATGCGCTCACGGTGCGCACCCTCTTTGTCGTAAGAATTCAAACTTGTTTGGAGAAAGCAGATCGCCACTGAAGGGTAGGCAGAGAACCGTTTCATCTTTTCGCACTTCACACTGGTTAACATTCGTCTGGATGCCGCTCATCTACCTTCCAACGAATCAGCCGAATTTCTGCCAGTGCCACCCATTTCCACAGTGCCCCATACTCCGCTGTACTAACCATGACCGGACGCGGGGATTGGACTCATCAATCAGCATCCGTTTACGCAAACAACGGATCAGCTTTCTCAGGGTCGATCCCCAGTTCCTTAACTGCCTTCGCGACCTTGGCGATATCAAAGCGCCCCATGTGCGCCAATTGATATAGTGCCGACAAGGTGACGAATTCGGCGTCCACTTCAAAGTGCCGACGCAGCGTGGGCCGAGTTTCACTTCGCCCCATGCCGTCGGTTCCCAGACAAAACATGGGCGTGGGAACAAAGGGCAACACCTGCTCGGAAACTGCCCGCACAAAGTCGGTCGCCGCCACGATCGGCCCATCGACACCCGCAAGTTGTTGTTCAATGTAACTTTGCTCCGGCTTGTTGCTGGGATTCAACAAATTACGTCGGCGCACCTGGTGCGCGTCGCGACGCAATTGGGTGTAGCTGGTGATGCTCCACACATCGCTGGCCACGCCATATTTGTCCGCCAAGATTTGTTGGGCGCGCAATGCACTCCACATAATGGTCCCACTGCCGAATAATTGCACGCGCCCTTTCGCCTTGGGCACATCGACCGACCGGAACTTATACATACCGCGGACGATTCCTTCAGCCACGCCTTCTGGCATCGCCGGCATTTCCAAGTTCTCGTTATACAACATCAAATAGTAAATGGCCGTTTCGTTATCGACGTAGAGCCGCTTTAGTCCATCAAAAATAATCACTGCCGTTTCGTAGTGGAACGCAGGATCGTAAGCGCGGACCGTCGGAAACGCGATGGCGTTCAGTAAACTCTGGCCGTCTTGATGCTGCAAACCCTCGCCATTCAACGTCGTTCGACCGGCCATGCCACCCAG
>DAOLCX010000534.1:0-2973 GCA_035327685.1 Pirellulaceae bacterium
GCCGAAGAATACGCTGATCAATCCTAACCGCAAAGCGTCATAGAACGTCAGCGGCAAATCCAGTGCACGCGACAGCAAATACCACCGGTAAGTGGCGATGAGTTGCGCCGTCAGGCATGCGACCAAACCGGCAACCAACCAGGTCCACGATTGCCGCGCGTCCACTAATGACGCGAACTGGTTTTCCTTTGCCGCCCGTATGGCGAGAAACGTCAGGATCGACACCGAGATGACAATTTTCAGCGATATGATCCACAACTTCACGGCGAGGCTCAGCGTTAGGCGTTGGCCAGAATGTGCACAATGTCGCCGTCGCGGATCACGTAGTCTTTGTGTTCTTTGCGCATTAACTGACGGGCCTTGACTTCCCGTTCACTTCCCAGTCGAAATAAATCCTCACAGGTCATGACCTCCGCGCGGACAAATCCGCGCGACAGGTCCGTGTGGATGCCAGCCGCCGCGTCATCGGCCGTGGCACCACAGGGAATGATCCAGGATCTCACTTCCTTTTCTCCCGCAGTAAAGAACAGCATTTGGCCAGATGCGCTCATCAACGCTGCGACCAGGTGATCCCGGTCAAATTCCTGCACGCCCATCTCCTGACAGAAGGCTTGTCTTTCAGCAACTTCCATGTTGGCCAACTCGCGTTGTAACGCTACGCTGACCGCAGTCGCAGGTACCTCAGCAGGCAATCCTATGAGATGCCGCTGAGGGTCAGTCTCATCGTCGCTGACGTTGACCAGAATAAAACGAGGTTTTTGTGTCAACAACTGAAAACTGCGAATGACACGGTGTTGTTCCGCCGACAAGTCCATCGAATGCAAAGGCAACCCTTGTTCCAAATGAGCGGCGATGGGGGTAAGTGCCTCCAGCTCTAATAATTCCTTTTCGCGCGACGGTTTCGGCTTCTTGACGGATTCACGCAATTTGTCGATCCGACCCGCGACAATTTCCCAATCGGCGAGCAACAAGTCTTCCTCGAATGACTTCACATCTTGGGAGGCCTGAGCTCCAGAAAACGCACCGACCACAATGACTAAGCAACCGGCTTCGCGGATCACAGCCAATCGCGCTGCGCTCCCTTCGTGCGACCGGTTCAAACCGGGTGTATCGACGACGGTCAATAGTGCATGCGTGACTTTTTTAGGTTGATAGATCGAAGTCATTGTTTCCATCCTCGGATCGATCACAGGGCAGGTTGCGACCTGAGATCCGAACGCCTGACCTGGGTCTGGCGCCACGCCAGTCAACCAATGGAAAACGCTGCTTTTGCCACCCCCTTGGTAGCCGACAAGTCCAATCTTCATAAAAGTTCGTTAGGCTTTGCCAATCCAATTCAAGCTAGTTGTCTGACACATGACCGAATCGTATTCTTCAAATTTCTCGCCATCTGGCAAGGCATGTAACCGTTCACGACGTGAAGGGTGCGTGGAGCAAGTCGATCGACAATACACGTTCGCTTGGACAAATCGACCAGCGACACTCACGGGGATTCGATCTACAACAAGACGACTTGCGGAACGCACTAGATCCAAATTGGCTATGAAAACCCTGAACGGTTACCAGTGCATTTCGTCACGGTCCCCTTGGATCAATCAATGACCTCGGCGGTCCGCAGACGGACGATACCTATTTCCCGTCAGCGGGAGTTTTCGGTTCGACCCATTGAAACCTGCGAACTTGGCCCACCTGCATTAAGTTGGCACCACGCGTGGCGGCAGAGATTGCAAGATCCGTTCCAACTCAGCCACGCGGCGTTCCACGTCCTGCCGCTGCTCAGCCGTCATTGCGACACCCCCAAAACGGACTTCATGGAACATCACCGTCAATTTGTTGAGATGCTCAATAGCCGCCGGGCCGACGCCGTTTGTCGACATCACCGCTTCGGCCCTTTGCGATAGTTCGCGGATCGTTTCACCTGAATCTCGCTCCAAGCCAACCTTGCGCAGAGCGGCCAGGACGCGCCGGTAGAATCCCACTTTGGCTGTATGACGGTCGGTGAGAATCCAACCGCCGATCTCGGGGGCAATCACGGACAAGGCGGCTCCGATCCATTTTCGCCAGGGACTCAATGTTGAAGATGCCCCACGCGCCTTGCCGCGAAGTCGCCGGACGGCTGCCGCAATCCCACCGGCTGCAGCCACCAGCAACAAACCAATGATGATCAGTTGCCAGGATGGCGTACCTTGGATCGAATTCATCGTGCGTTGAGCAGATTCGGACCAGGAAGACAAGTCGAACAGCCCAAACAACATGGAGCCTGTCGATTCAGCCCAATCATCTTGTCTTTGTGCATCTAATCCCAAGACATAATCTTCCCACACGGTTCGGGCATAATCGAGTGCGAAAGAGCCGCGATAGTATCGCTGGGATAAACTGTCGCCCGGCGTCGGGTCCAGACGAACCCATGCGCCACGTTCCGCAATTTGTTTGTTAGCCACCATGTCCGGACTGCAGTCTTCCGGTCGGATATAGACCTCGACCCAAGCATGCGCAAGTCCCTGACGCACGATGTAAAAGTCTCCCAGTTCATTGAGTTCCCCGCCGTACAATCCGATCACATACCGCGCGGGAATGCCCTGGCTCCGCAACATGATCGTCAGTGCTGACGCATACAACTCGCAATGTCCCTTGCGAATGTTGCGCATGAAATCTTCCACAGCATCCAGGTCCGGATTCCATTGCACATCCCGAAAATTCAGGGTGTACGTGTATTCGGTGGACTCGGTAAAGAATCGCTCCATCTGCTTGGCGATGGTCAGATGATTTGATCCACCGACCAGTGCTGCTTGTTCTTTGGCCGTACTTACCAACGACGGATACCGAGAAAAATCAACGTGAGTCAACCAGTTCATTTCACCTGGATTGCCCTGCATCGATTGGGCGGACTTGGTATTCGACTGCGGCTGATAAGGGTAATAATCGGCCAGGTTGATGAATCCTGACCCAGGGGACGTTTCCGCATAGGGTGTC
>DAOLCX010000535.1:0-2972 GCA_035327685.1 Pirellulaceae bacterium
GGTCCTTCATCCATCTTAACGGTGTACTGGCCGGCGTCGTCCTGCACCAAATACAAGTCGGGCGTGACGGTTTCCACAAATTCATCGGTGAATCGACTGGCAGGTTTGGGGTCCAATCGCTTAAGCGCTTGCCAGGCTTCTTGGATTTCCTGGATTGAGGCCCCGGTCGCCTTTTGGATCTGCGGCAATCGATTTTCGCCGAGGTCCTCCAAGTGGTATTGAATCAACTGGTGCACCAAATGGTAATTTGGAATCTCAGGGTGCAGTTGCAACAGTAAACACTCGCGCAGATCTCGCGCTGCAACTCCGGGCGGATCCAGCGACTGTACAATAGCCAGCGCTTCCTCGGCCAGGTCAATTTGTTCAGGTCCGGCATCCGCCGGCAAAAGATCAAGAATGGCTACACGGAGGTAACCTCCATCCCGCGAACTGAGCGTCGAAATGATTCGCTCGCACATTTTTTTGAGCGGCTCCGTCAGATCCCATTCCGTCAGTTGTTGCAGCAGATGCTGTTGCAACGTCTCGGCGTGTTCCGGAACATTGGCCATCAGATCGGAGTAACGATCGATACTATCTTGAACTCGATTCGACGACGGCCGCGTTTGATCGTCAAAGAATGTGGGAACGTCCTGGTCCAGATTCAAGAGCCGTTCGAAGTCGTCAGCGTTGTGCTGCCCCTCTTCGATAATCAACTCTTTTTGCTCGACGTCCTCTTGTTTTGATTCGCGTTGTTCGGGTGGTGATTCGGCGGGGAGATTGGGGTCTTTGTCCCGCATTTCCAACACGGGATTCTCGATCAACTCCTGTTCGATCCTCTCTGACAGTTCGGCCAACGGCATTTGCAGGATTTCCATCGACTGGATCATCCGCGGAGCCAGCGTCTGGATTTGTTTCTGCGTTTGGTGTTGGCCAAATGTTAGCTTCATGGCGCTGGCTTCATTAGCCTTGGGGGCGTTATCGGTTTCCTGGCTCGACCACTATCCGGGCCTGGTAGTTGCCGTCCCACTGGTAGCCCCGTTGATTGGCGTAATTGTCCTGCATGGCAACTCCCAGAAACAACTCGCCACCGACCTTGGCGACAAAATCGCCTCGACTGCCGATTTTGATATATTCACTAGACTTGCCAATGCGAGCCATGACACAACCGCTGGGAGCGCCGTTCCACGAGCCTTGGTTCGCTAATCCATCCGGCGTGGATGACATGTTCCACGACGACCAACTGACATTTCCAGAGCAGCGAATCGATACTCGATCCCCTGGTTTCACAAAAATTCGGGTGGCTTTGGGTGTGCGCTGGAAAAAATCAGTGGCACCAATATCCACGTTCTTGCGAACACTCTCGGCAGTCTGCCCCCATGAACGATCGGCGCGCTTGATATCCTCCAGCCGCAATTTCAGCAAGCCGTATTTGGTGGACAACTCGAATTCATTTTCGACGATCCGGCCGACAATAGTAAATTCGCCGGTCGTCACGGTATCCTCTTGGTCCAGAGGGACCGAGTCGCCACCAGAAACGTATTCACTTTCTTCAGCCAACGATTCGATCTCCTCGACCAACGCCGCTAAATGCTTCTTTCGCTCGGCACTGCCGCCGTCGTCAAAGGTACGAATATGGTTTCGCAACAGCATGCCCATGGCGGATAATTGCCGACGAGCCAACTCGCGAACCTGGAAGTCGCGATCACCCAATTCTTCGACCCACAGATTGATCCGGTCATTGAGCGTAGGGACGTTTTGCAGGCCGGGGCGAAAGTTAAGAATATTCGAGATCGGGACCTGCAGTCGCCCAAACCTGGTTTCAATGTGAATCGCGTCGATACCGATATCGCCGGCGACGATGGAACCGTCCCATAAGTGCAATCGGACCTCTCGTGGACCCGGCATTTCGATTGGAATCCGGATCGTCTCGACGATGGGCTCCTCGGCAGCTTCATCTTCGGTGTCCTTACCCGCTTCGTCCTGACCTTCCACTTCCTTGACTTTATCGGCCTCCTGTTCATCGTCGTCTTGCTGAGCGACCGCTGCCGGCGCGGGCCAGATCGGCAAACTCGCTGCTTGAACGTGGACTTGCGTGAGTCCGTTGGCGGAAAACCCACAAATGATTAACCCCAAGATCATCCCGATTACCGACCAAGTTTTATGAATCGTCTGCATCTTCAACCTCGACCTTTGCGGTTACTGGCTCAATCTGTGAACCAGCTGTTTCTGCCGATATGGAATCACACGTTGTAACGTGCACGCACGGCGCACAACTTTGTGGTTGTGGCGATCGCGATTCATCGGGCGAAAGCCGCTCCCACGTAAGGATGGTTCCCAAACTCCTCGCCATCGTCTTTAATTGTACCCAGATTGAAGGACATGATGTGGGGCTAGTCCACGGTTTTCGAGGAGCCAGTCGGTGTTCAACTTAAAGGATGTTCAAGCCGCGATCCAAGAGTTTGGGTTTGACGGTTGGTTGTTGTACGATTTTCGGGGACTCAACGTGTTGGCGCTGCGTGTGCTGGATATTCCGCCGGACAAAATTGGCAGCCGCCGATTCTTCTATTTTGTTCCGGCGCAGGGAACTCCCAGAAAGCTGGTCCACCGCATCGAGCCTGCCGCCTTGGATCACGTCCCCGGCGACAAAATCGTGTACCTGACTTGGCAAGAACTGGAAGCCGGTGTCGAACGATTGCTGGACGGCTGCCGGAAAGTGGCGATGGAATACTCTCCGCGCAATGGAAATCCTTATATCTCGCGGGTCGATGCCGGAACGGTGGAACTCGTCCGGTCGTTCGGTGCCGAGGTGATGTCGTCCGGAAACCTGGTCCAGTACTTTGAGGCGCGCTGGACCGACGAACAATGGCAAATGCATTTGGAGGCCGACCGCCTGAACCAAAGTGCCTTCGAGTTGGCCTGGAACATGATCCGCGATCATGTCCAGAATGGCCGACGATTGACCGAGTGCCAGGTACAAGATCGCGTTATGCAGT
>DAOLCX010000536.1:0-2969 GCA_035327685.1 Pirellulaceae bacterium
GGTCAATTCGGATGGATTCGCCCATCCGCTTCCTGGCCGAATGTCCTTGACCAGCGTTGTCCCGGCCGACGTCCCGTCACTCTTCCACAATTCCAAACCGCTGGCGCCGTCATTGGCGCGAAAGAAGACGGTGTTGTTGACATTCGTGAAAAGGTTTGCCTCGGACGCGCCGGCCCCCGCCAAGATATCAATCAACGTCGGCAGTCCGGCCAACAACTGGCGGCGTTCGAGCGCATCGTAACGATGTGGATCCCTCAGCTGACCGCGCGATCGGTTGGCTGCGGTTAAGGATCGAACGATCCGCCTACTCTTGGTCCACGAATTCAGCATTCCGCTAAACATTCGGCATCTCCTGCGAGGATTTCCTCGCGTTGATTGTTGGCGATACAACCATGACGTTGATAGTACCATACCAAGTCGGCAATGACAATTTTGCATGCCCGCTCGGTACTTGATCTGGATGAACAAAAACGTAAAAGACGCACCGATACGCTTGACGCGGAACGCGGCAGTCTCGCCAAACAGCGCCTTTCCTGCGATTCACTGAGGTGGTGCCGTTTTAGGTCACCCCCTGGCCCCCTGAAACGGCACCACCTCTCACCGCAATTAGGTCGGGCGCGAGAGGAAATGAACGGAAGATAGGAGATCAATCCGCCCGTTCAAATCGTAGTATTGATACGGGTGAACATTCACAGCCAGCCACTGCAACGGAACGACTTCGGTACGGTTGTGATTGCTCAAACGAATCTCCGACACTTCCCCGACGGTTCCCGGAACTGTTGCAGTCTGATGAACCGGGTGAGCTCCATTTTGTGGAAGACTATAAGTCACTTCCGTGCGAGTGCCGGTGGAAGACACCACGATGTCCACCCGGTCTTCTTTGCTGAGCCAAACGCCTGGCGTCCACGCTTGACCCACGATCGTTCCTTGATTGACCAGTCGAATTTCCAAGTATCTCAAATTGCGTATATATCGGATTTCCAGGTAGTTGGTCGGATTGGCCCAGATAGTAGCCAACGTCATGGACAAAGCACCGTTCGAGTGCCAGGCATCAAAGCCAACACTGGGCAATGCTAACGACAATGTCGCCGTCCATGTCGGCTTCACCGAGATGCCCGAAATGGTGGCAATTTCGTCCGATCCTTGTTGACCCGGATGTAGCGGATACGGTGGGTGGTAGCCTGCGGTCAGCGATTGTGAAGCCAACAGCCAGCGATTTGTGCCCGTATGCATCTGCAACAAAGTTAAAGTCCCGCGCGAAGGTGTCGCGTTCGACGTCTCGCCAAAGTGATAAGTCGGAACCCAATGATCTGTGGAAGTCATGCTGGGACCACGTTCGCCGGTTTGATTTCCCGTTTGTGGGCCACCGAGGCGATAGGTTGGTCGAAGTCCAAGCGGCTCCAAGGGATAGACCCAACCCATCCAATAGTGGCGGATTGAGAAGTCATCTGTTTCGCCAGGGGCCATCAGCCACCGGTTCCCGGCATTGCGCTGTTGAGTAACCGTGATTTCCACCATGGGTGCCAACGGGGAAACAGGCGGATGGTGAGCTGGTTGGGGTTCGAGCAAGGCAAGCGTATCATGATAACGATACTTTCCCTGCGCATCGATATAGACTTCTCGAACCGTGTTGCCGGCCGCTGGAGCCGTGCGCTGTGGAAGTTCCGTGAATTGGCGGTTCCAACCCCCGGGACTGATCAGCAGCGGTTGCATCGACTGGACTGGACCCCATGCCCGCGCTGAAATGCCCTTGCCAGTGGGACTGGAAAATGCAATCAGATCTCCAAATATCACCGGTGTACCGCCGGACTTGGCCATGATTTTTGTCCAAACGCGGCCATCTACAGACACCCAGGTGCGATTGTCATTGCCGGTTCCCGTGGTTCCGATTTCCCGCAGTACATACCCACGGCCGCGAACGTAGTGAATCCACAAACACGTCCGCTCGCGGAAGCCGGCGCCGGACGTATCGTTGGTCGAACTGGCAATCAGCGGTTCGAGTTTCACTTTTAGCGTTACCGGATCGACACTGGCGACGACAAGACGTTCGGGGTTTTCGTCCGCGGAAGCCAATGCCGAGCCATACTCCGGGCCTGGAGCGAAGCCTGCGCCTTGATTGCTGTACAAGTAGTTCACGCCGGTGGGATCGTAACCTCCATGTCCCTGTCGATGAGTAGTAATCTCCGACGTAGTATATTGGTCCAGATTCGTAAACTTGTGTACGACAATCTCATTTCGATATCCGACATCTCCCCACCACGACAAAACAACTCCGGCATTCGGATGTACGGTTGCCCCGTGAACATGCAGACCTCCTGAATCGCTCGGTTCCCACCGATCCCAAATCACTCGATTGGGATGGACAGTCCAGGTCATGCCGACGAATAAGCGAGTTGCGCGAAATAGTCCCAATTGGCCGCCTTTGGGTGAGCCCGTCTTCTTGAGGTAGTCGCCCCAAGGAAACCAGGCATCGGTTTGGCTCAACAAATCACCGTTGGGAAACGCGTTGGCAAAACTCCAACGGGCGCCTCGCGAGATGCCCAACGCATCCGGATGACTGGCGATACCTGGCACGACATCTGGATTGAGATTAGGGACCTCCGTCCAGGTTCGTCCGAAATCCTGTGTGTAAAAAAAGCCGAGACCATCCACCTGTTGACTGGCGACGTCCCACCGCTCGGTTTTCATAACATGCAAACCTTCGTGGATGATTCCGGAAACCGGACGATAGTGTTTGCCCGGGACAGCGCCGCCAAGCAAGTCTCGCGTCGGCCCCATCGATTGCCGTCGCAACAGCGACCAATCGGACCCCGAATACCATTCCAAGCGGTATAAGCCTTCATTAACAATACAAATCAGAGGTGTGTGACCATCCAGGTGCCAGCCGCTGCCTAAGACATCCATCCCATGTGTGGAGGGGATGACAACATTCGTTTCAGCAAGTTCCTGAACGCCCATCGGCTCGCCAA
>DAOLCX010000537.1:0-2968 GCA_035327685.1 Pirellulaceae bacterium
ATGGACAAAGCGGACTCGACGCTCCCGCGCAAACGCGATAACGATTCCGACTTGATATCCAGCCGATCCATGACCACTTCGATTTGATGCGTTCCCAACCGATTAAACGGAGGGAGTGCATCGACACTGTAGAGGCGTCCATTGATGCGGACTCGCAGGTAGCCTTGAGCTCGTAGCGTTTCGCCCAGAGAGTCCAACTCATCGGCCTGGTCGATCGTCCACGGCGCCAGCAACAGCACCCGCTGACCGGCGAATCGCTGCGCAATTTTGTCTGCTATTTGTTCTGCGGTCTGCGTGCCGATGGGGACGTCGCAGTCAGGGCAGAAGGGAGTTCCCAGCCGCGCGAACAGAACTCGAAAATAATCATAGATTTCCGTGATGGTTCCCACGGTGCTTCTTGGTGTTGAGCCAAAGTTCTTTTGTTCGATGGCGATGGCTGGCGACAACCCATCGATATGGTCAACTTTGGGTTTTTCCATTTGGTTCACGAATTGGCGGGCATAGGAGCTGAGACTTTCTACGTACCGCCGCTGGCCTTCAGCATAAATCGTATCCATTGCCAATGAGCTTTTGCCGCTGCCGCTGGGTCCGCAAAAGACGTTGAATTGGTCGCGCGGAATCACGGCGTGGACATCTTTCAGGTTGTGTTGTCGGGCGCCTTGGACCGTGATTTCAGTTTCTTGACGAGGCGCGGACGAAGCCGACGATTTGCGCCGCCTGGTTGGTGGAGTTGGTTTTTGGCTTGAGAAGACCCTGGCCAAA
Organism: Pirellulaceae bacterium; assembly: GCA_035327685.1. Classification (GTDB taxonomy): domain Bacteria; phylum Planctomycetota; class Planctomycetia; order Pirellulales; family Pirellulaceae; genus BJ22. Next base: position 763 of record DAOLCX010000537.1, read on the forward strand.
GCGCGGCCAGTATATGACGTCGGGGAGTCGGCTACTTGTTCCGGAGTCCCCGCGCAGACCATCTGGCCCCCTGCCGCACCACCTTCGGGCCCCAAATCGATCACCCAATCAGCCGTTTTGATGACATCCAGATTGTGTTCCACCACAACCACTGTATTTCCGGCATCAGCGAATCGATGGAGGACTTTCAGCAATAAATCAATGTCCGCGAAATGCAATCCAGTCGTGGGTTCATCGAGCAAATACAAGGTTCGACCGGTACTGCGTTTGACCAGTTCTCGCGCGAGTTTGATTCGTTGTGCTTCGCCTCCCGACAATGTGGGACTGGGCTGACCGATCTGCAAATAGTCCAGTCCGACATCGTGCAATGTCTGCAGCTTCTCTTGAATCTTTGGGATATTCTCGAAAAACGTCAGGGCTTCTTCGACAGTCATCCGCAGCACTTGATCGATGCTCTTGTCCCGATAACGGACTTGCAGAGTCTCGCGATTGAACCGAGCTCCCTGACACACGGGACAAGTGACCCAAATGTCGGCCAGGAAGTCCATTTCCAACCTGTTGGAGCCGTTTCCTTCGCAGGCTTCGCAGCGTCCTCCTGAAACATTGAAACTAAATCGCCCGGGAGCAAAGCCGCGTTTTTTGGATTCGGGAAGTTGAGCGTACAACTGGCGGATGGCATCGAACAGTTTGATATAAGTGCCCGGATTGGACCGCGGCGTGCGCCCAATGGGGGACTGATCAATCGCGATCATTTTGTCCAAGTGTTCGACACCTTCCAAACGATCAAAATCGGCAGGTTCGCCATGCCCGTGGTTGAGTTGCACATTGAGCGATTCGATCAAGATGTCGTTGATCAGCGAACTTTTTCCACTTCCGCTGACGCCGGTAATGCAGACCAGCAATCCCAATGGAATCTCGGCGGTGATATTCTTCAGATTATTCTGCCGCGCACCGACGATCCGCAGCATCCTTTGCCTATCGACTGGACGGCGTCGGGCGGGGATGGCAATTTTCCTGCGACCAGACAGGAACTGACCGGTCACGCTGTCGGGCGACCGCATCAGTTCTGCCGGAGGTCCGGTGACAACCACATGACCGCCGTGAATGCCCGGTCCAGGTCCAAAATCGATCAAGTGGTCGGCGGCCCGCATGGTGTCTTCATCGTGCTCGACCACGATCACGGTATTTCCCAAGTCTCGCAGACGTTTGAGCGTCGCAATCAGCCGGTCATTGTCACGCGGGTGAAGGCCGATCGATGGTTCATCCAGGATATACAGCACGCCAATCAGCCCGGCGCCGATTTGGCCAGCCAGACGAATACGTTGAGTCTCTCCGCCGGACAATGTCGGCGCAGTGCGCGACAAAGTGAGATAGCTCAGGCCGACATTGATCAAGAACCCCAGACGTTGTTGAATTTCCTTTTGAAGTTGTTCCGCGATCACTTGTCCAGTAGGATCCAGTTCCAGTTCAGAAAAGAATAACGCGGCTCGATCGATGGACAAATTGTTGACTTCCGGCAAGCTGAGCAAGGCAGGTACAAAGCCTGAGGCGCGGGTGGCCAATTTGTAGTTTCGCGATACTTCGTTCAGTCGCGCGCCTCGGCAGGCGGCGCAGTGCACATGGTCCATGTATTGCTCGAACGCGGTGCGTTTGTTATCTGCCTTGAGGTTGCGGTAGCGTTCGTCCAGTTCAGCGATGATGCCCGCAAACTTACCGCCGTATTTCATCGGGGACGAACCCCCGCGCCAGGTGAAGGTGATGTGTTGCTCGCCCGTTCCGTACAACCACAGTTGCCGATGGTCCGGACTCAATTCGGACCACGGCGTTTCAAGCAGATGCCCTTCCGGTAGTTTCTGCAAACGTTCGATCGTATCCGCGACACCTTGGTAGATGTGGCGTCGCCAACGCCCGAAATCGGCCCATTTACCCAACAGTTCCACGCAGCCTTGCTTGATTGACTTGCGGTCATCCGGAATCAAGCGGTGAGGGACAAATGAGAAGACTTCACCTAAACCGGCGCAGGCCAGACACATTCCGGCGGGACTGTTGAAGCTGAACATTTGCGGGGTGGGGGGCTCAAAACTCAGCCCGCATGGCGCGCAGGCGTATTTTGAGGAGTAGGTCCACTCGGAAGTTTGCCGTGATTCGGGTCGATCTGATTCGGATTCATCCGATTCCAGATTATCGTCGGCACGGCGGGAGCCTC
>DAOLCX010000538.1:0-2963 GCA_035327685.1 Pirellulaceae bacterium
CTACAACAAGACGACTTGCGGAACGCACCAGAACCAAGCTTGGCCATCAATACCGAGAACGGTTACAAAAATAACTTCGGGAATTGGGTGGCGCTGTCAGAAATTCAAAGGCGCAGAAACAACCTACATTTAGAGCCAATCCCCAAACCGGGGTTTCCACGTTGACCAAAGGGTCACTCACTTGCGTTTCGGGCTTGTAATTTAGGTTCTGGGATAGGCACTCATTGTCATCAGGCCGAATCTCAGCCAGTGTGAAGGGCCGATCAGCGGAAGTTATTCATCGTGCGCTCTTTAACCCAAACCGGAACCCAAATCGGGACACCCAATCTTTCAGGGGGTTTGGGTGGAATGGGGGGCATGGGAAGTGGGTGCCAACGAGATTCTCGCAAGTTTCTCATTCGTTGCTACTGTTCGACCGTATTGGCCAGTTAGTGGGTGTCCCCAATTGGGGCTCCTTACCCCCTGTTTGGGGGGAGGATGTGCGTTCTTGGACAAAATGTTCAACGAAAGCGAAACATTTTGAGCTCTGGCGGTGTCATAATAGTGGGCGAGTACGCCGCGACCCGCGACCATCTACAGAGAGAAGGCAAATCGTAAACTGATTCGCAGGCTGATCACGGATGACAGCATTCACTGCGGGATGATCTTTGTGGTCGTGATTTGGGAGAAACCGGGTGATGATTGAGATCAAGCACCGAGAGACCGGCGAGGTGTTGCTGAGGATTGATGCCGACAGCCTTGCCAAAATCAATATTAACGGCGAAGACTTGGCTCATGCCGATTTTTCAGGGATGGATCTGACGGCGACCAAGATTGCCAGTTGCAACTTGTCCGAGGCGAGTTTCCGCAACGCCAAAATGGATCGTTGTCGCATCCAGAATTGCGGTGCGCGGCGAACTGACTTTGCGGGCGCTTCACTGATCGAAGCCAATCTGTCGGACAACGTTATGGACTTTGCCGACTTCACGGAAGTGGATGCAGTCCGCGGCCAGTTTCGGCATGCCAAGATGAACGGCGGAGTCTTCATCAAAGGGAATTTCGCTCATGCGGATTTTTCTTTTTCCGAGCTGCGCGGGAACTTCCACGGAGCGATCTTGGTAAAAGCCAATCTGTTTGGCGCCGATTTGACCAGTGCTGACTTGACCGGTGCTGACTTGCGTGAAGCTGACATGACGGATGCGCGGATTCAACGGGCGGACTTCAATTTCGCAAAAATGCAAGGCTGTATTGGCACGAACGGCAAGACTTGGGGTGCCGCCGTAAAAGCTTCCGGCAAACGTCCCTGGTGGCAGATCTGGGGACGGGGCGCGGCCGTCTAATCATCGCCCTCTTGCAATTTTCGGCATCGTTGCGCCAAAAACCGCACTTGTTGCGATCTGCACAGGCCTTTGCCAACGGGCTATTGCGGTAGTCTTGGATTAAAGTCCCGCGCTCGTACAATAAAGGCGTATGGCAACAGAAGACTATTACCAAGTACTCAATGTCACCCGGGACGCTACTGCCGAAGATATCCAAAAGGCGTATCGAAAACTGGCTCGCAAGTACCACCCCGACTTGCAAGAGAGTGACGATGATCGGGAACAAGCCAAACAGCGATTTCAAAAAGTTCAGGCGGCCTACGATGTTTTGAGTGATCCGGAGAAACGAAAGCGCTACGATCGATTTGGGCCGAATTTTGAACAGATGGAAGGAAGTGGCCCTGTTCCCGGCGGGCAATTCCAGGATGTCGATATTGATTGGAGCCAGTTGTTCGGGGGGGGGAGCGGCCACCCTTTCCAGGACTTTTTTACCCAAATGCAGGGTCAACGAACTGGCAATCGACGTGGAGGAAGAGCGGCGCCGCCTCCGCGCTCCAACCTGGACGTCCAGGAAGAAATCACAGTTCCCTTCAACATCGCGGTGTTGGGCGGCGAGTATCGACTGCAGTTGAATCGCGATGGGCGAACGGAATCGATTTCGGTGAAAATCCCGGTTGGCATTGAGGATGGAAAGCGAATCCGCTTGAAAGGCCAAGGGGGCAAAGGTGCTCGCGGCGAACGGGGCGATTTGTTTATTCGTGTTCGCATTGCTGACCACCCCTGCTTTCAACGCGAGGGGTCTAATCTGCGAGTGCGTGTTCCCATCACAATTTTTGAGGCTTGGCTAGGCGCAAAAGTTGAAATTCCCACACCGCATGGGCAAGTGACCGTCACGGTGCCCCCTGGCAGCAGTAGCGGAAAGGTGTTGCGGCTTAAAGGTATGGGCATTCGATCGAGTACTCAATCTCAGCCGGGGGATCTGTTTGTCACGTTAGAAGTCGTTGTCCCAGAACCCGAGACGAATCCACAGCGCGAACAGATCGAAGCACTTCAGCGCTTGATGCCTATGGCAGCCCCCAGACGGGATCTCAGATGGTAACAATGGGCGAAAGTTTTCCAAAATCGTCGCGATTGCGGAAACCGCGGGAATTCCAAGTGGTCGAAGCCCAAGGTCGAGTAACGGCCGATGACGTGCTGGTGGTGAAAGCCATCTGCAACGAATTGGGCTTCACTCGCCTGGGAATCTCAGTCAACAAACGTTTCGGTGGAGCTGTCGTTCGCAACCGGTGGAAGCGAATCATCCGTGATGCCTTTCGGCGAATGTACCAACAACTCCCCCAAGGATTGGATTTGGTGGTCAAACCCCGCCGCGGCGCGACTCTGGATAGTCATCAAGTCACCGCATCCCTGATCAAATTGGCCAAAGCGATGAGCAGACGTTTTAACCTGCCGCCCGGGAGTGGACAGTCCTAACCCCATGACGGTGTTTCGAAAACGGATGCTTTCATCGCAACCGTTCACGAAATGTAGCGTGCGTGGAACAGGTCGATCGACAAAACACGTTAGCATGGACGAATCGATCTGCGACACTCACAGGGTTTCGATCCAGGACAAGACGACTTGCGGAACGCACCAGAACCAAGCTTGGCCATCAATACCGTGAAC
>DAOLCX010000539.1:0-2946 GCA_035327685.1 Pirellulaceae bacterium
CCGCCGTTCATTGGGTTCGCAGCTTGGGGAAGTCGCCGGTCGTTGTCGCGGACTTGCCAGGGTTTGTCGTTAATCGGCTGTTGGCTGCGATGTTGTCAGTCGCCATACAACGCTTTGAAAATGGCGAAGACTATGAACAAGTGGATCAAGCACTCCGGACATTCGGTTTCCGCGCCGGACCATTCGAAATCATGGACATCATCGGAATTGATACGGTTGTATTGGCCGGACGGGCCATGGCTGCCACCGGCAGATCTCTGATGACCCCCTCACCGATATTGCCGAAGCTGGTTCGGCTAGGCAGACTCGGTCGAAAATCAGGAAGCGGGTTTTACAGCTATCAAACGTATGACGGCATCCCGCAACACGATATCGAAGCACACCGTATTGTGTCTGTTTATCAACGCAGCAGTCCAAGAAATCTCCAAATCTCTTCGGTTGAAGAAGTCGTAGTTGCCATGCTCTTGGACGCGTGTTCCTTGGTCGATGAGCAGGTTGTTTCAAGTCCTCGCGATATCGACTGGTGTTTGGTCCAGGGATTGTCTTTCCCGGCACACCGAGGTGGCGTGCTGGCTTGGGCAGATCAACTGGGGGTCGCCACCCTGGCGCCGCTGATCGGCCACTTTGTCGAAGTCAGGCCAGCAGCCCGCGTCGGTCCCACCTTGGAGCGTTGGCTCGGCGGAGCCGGTCCCTTCTATTCGTTGGTGTGACTCGGCGGTTGAGTGGGATTGGGATGACGAGCTACTGGGCGCCTTGTGTGAATTGAGTATGCGCGATGACAGTTAATACTTCGACGTATCCGCCAATCTGGCCCGCCGCTGATGGTGAGGCCCCCGCAAATGCGTTGACGGTCGCGGACTGTTTCCTCAGGCGCGCTGGGGCGACACCACAAGCACCTGCGTTCACGGCGATGATCGCGGGCAGTTGGCAAACGCGTACCTGGCAGGCTGTGCTGGATGATGTCATCCGGTGGGCGAACGCCTTGCGTCTCGTCGGTTTGCGCACTGGCGACCATTGTGTGACGATTTGTGAAAACCGTTACGAATGGCTGCTACTTGACTTGGGAATCCAATTTGTAGGAGCAGTGCATGTCCCCTTGAATCCCCTCCTGACACTATCGCAAATGCAACAGTTGATTGAACATTGCCAACCGCGATGTGTGATCGCTTCGCAGCGCGAGGTTGTCAAATCCTTGTCGTCCGCAGATTCACCGCGGATTGCGCGCTGCACAAGCCTCGATGCGTTTGCGGTGGCATGGACATCCCCAACGTCGCTTGCCCACGAGAACGCTCCGCTTTCCCCTGAAGACTTGTTATCGATCATTTACACGTCTGGAACTACGGGCGATCCCAAAGGCGTCATGCTGACCCACAGCAATGTGATGAGCAACGTCCGCTCCAAACTGGCGATGTTGCCTCTGTCGCAACAGGACGTGCGACTGGCCTGGTTGCCTTGGACACACATCTTTGGTCGAGTGTGCGACCTCTACACTGGCATCGCTGCCGGTTGCCAGACGATCATTTCGCGCGGTCGAGATTTTTTGTTTGAGGAACTCCGCGCATTCGCCCCGACGTATCTGAATGGCGTACCTTATTTCTACGAAAAGTGTTATCGCCTGTTGGCCGCCCGCAATGAGTTGGAACATCCCGACGCATTAAATGCGATACTGGGTGGTCGAATCCAAGTCTGTAATTGCGGGGGCGCGCCGTTAGCTAACCATGTATTTGATTATTTTCGCTCGCGGAATGTTCCATTAGTTTGCGGTTACGGACTGACTGAAACATCGCCGGTGTTGACCAGCAATCGACTGGACGCTTGGCGGCGCGGATCGGTCGGTCGCGCCGTTCCCGGCGTTTCGCTGAAACTGGCTGCCGATGGGGAAATCTTGGCAACAGGCCCCAATGTGATGGTCGGTTACTACCGAGATCCGCTGCATACGGCTGAAGTGCTCCAAGATGGCTGGTTTCACACCGGAGACTTGGGCAGTTTCGATGCGGAGGGGTTTCTGTTTATCACCGGCCGAAAAAAAGAGTTGATCGTCCTGAACACTGGATATAAAGTGGCGCCCATCTTGCTGGAGCATCGCCTGATGGCGCAACTTCCTGTGATCCATCAGTGTCTCGTCGTCGGAGATCGGCGCGATTTTTTGGCGGCGTTGATCGTGCTTGATGTGGAAGAGGCGAATCGACGGTGGCCACGATTGAGGCTGTCGGTGGTCGATTCGCGGGTGATCCGCGACGATGAAGTCAATGATTACGTTTCTGCGGCCGCGCGCTGCGCGCTGTTCGACTGTGCGCCACACGAACAGATTGGGAGGTTCGCCCTGTTGAGCAAACCATTTTCAATTGCCGACGGCCTGGTGACTGCCAAACAGAGCCTGCGACGCGATGCTATTCAGACATATTTCGCCACTTTGATTGATGACCTTTACGCACAGCGCTACGATTCGGCACAGCGCCAATCCCCGGATGTTTCTCGGTGCCGGGGCACCCTATAATCTACCGTTGTCGTGGGAGACTCTTCCCCATCATCATGAAATTCAGGCGAGCAAATGCGAGGTGTTCCATGCAGGTTTCGAAACCCTTTAACCTGATGCAGTGGATTGACGAACACCGGCACGAGTTTCAAGTGCCGGTGATGAACCGCCAGTTTTACAAAGAAGCCAACGACGTGATCGTTTTCGTTTCGTTGGGGCCGAACACGCGGAATGATTACCATGTCAATCCAACTGAAGAATTGTTCTATCAATTACAAGGAGACATTGCGGTTCGGGTGCGCCCGTTAGACGGAAGCCCGCCCCATGATGTTGTGATTCGAGAAGGTGAGATGTGGCTCTGTCCACGGATGGTCCCTCATCGGCCGCAACGCCCGGCGGGAACAGTCGGATTGATCGTCGAGTTTCCGCGACCAACGGGCCAAAAGGACGCCTTGCGTTGGTACTGCCCC
>DAOLCX010000540.1:0-2945 GCA_035327685.1 Pirellulaceae bacterium
CCCTGACGTTTATTTTGAGCGTTTCGGCCGGGGTGCACATGACGAATTATTACAAGAAACGTTTGGTTATCTCGACGCCTGACCTGGCAGTGGGCCAGACCATCCGCGATGGCGGACGCCCCATTTTCCTGTCCGCATTGACGACCGCTCTGGGGTTGTTTTCATTAAGTAGTAGTCAGATATTGCCGATTCGCTGGTTCGGTTTGTATTCGGCGGCGAGTTTGATGCTGGGCATCCTTCCTATCATCTTCTTGTTGCCTCATGTATTGGCTTGGGTGACCCGGCGATGGCCAGTACGCTCACCCGGACCTGATGTCGATCGCCGATGGGTCAATCGTCGGGAACGCCGCATGACGGCGTTGGCAATGGCAGTGAAACGCTGGCATTGGGCAATTTCGATTTTGGGTTTGGCGGTGGTCATCGGGTTATCTTGGGGCGTAACGCGCCTCGGCGCGTCGGTCAAAATCCAAGACCGTTTTTCGAAATCGACACAGATCATACGCGACTATCAATGGCTGGAACAACAGCTTGGACCTCTCGTGCCGATGGAAGTGGTACTGGAGTTTGACCGCGAACACCCGCTACCAAGTTGGCAGCGGATGCTATTGACGATGGCGGTGGAACGAGCACTGCAGACAAGTGACCAGATCAATGCTTCATTTTCGGCAGCCATGTTTCGCCCGATTCTCACGGGTGGCAGTGGCAGTTTGGCGCGCGCTGCCGACCGTCTGACGCGCGAAACCTGGGAAAGTCAGCTTTCCGAACTTAAGTCCGCACGATTGGTCGCCGACGGATCCGGCGTCGAGTTGTGGCGTATTAGTTTGCGGATAGCCGCGATGAACGAAATCGACTACGGCGAGCTGTTGGATGTCATTCATCATAAATTAGATGAACAATTGAGTCTGGTCAACGAACGGATGCGCGAAAACGACCAGCCTGAAATTCGGGCGGTCATCACGGGTGGCGTTCCCATGATGTATAAGGCGCAACACCAGGTCTTGAACGATCTGATCGTCAGCTTTGGAACCGCGTTTCTGTTGATCAGCGTGACGATGATGCTGGTAGTTCGAAGCATTTGGGGAGGGCTGTTATCGATGATCCCGAATGTCTTTCCTCCGTTAACGGTCTTTGGTGCCATGGGTTGGCTGGGATTGAAAATTGAGATTGGATCGGTGATGACGGCCAGCGTGGCATTAGGCATTGCCGTCGATGATACGATTCATTTCTTGACATGGTACCAGCGGAGCCTGGACGAAGGTGCCACGCCCCTGGCCGGGATTCGCCAGGCGTATCTGAAATGTGCCAAATCGATGTGGGATTCAACATTGATCTGTTCGCTGGGTGTTGCGCCGTTCATGTTGAGCGTTTTTATGCCAACCGTTCGATTTGCCCGATTGATGGCTATCTTGTTATTTGTGGCTCTCATAGGGGATTTATTAGTGTTGCCGGCTCTGCTTATTGGGCCCGGTCGCCGCTTGTTTTCGTCGCAGAAACGGCGAAAAAATGCGGAGGCGGGATTCTCCTTGAGTTGCAAGCCAGCGCAAACCGAATAGACTAACAATTTGCGCCGGTTTCCGGCGGCTCGCAAACATACGACGAAACAGCTCATAGAGAGCCAAAGTAAAAGGAACCATCCACCACCATGGCAAGCATTTTCGATAAGTGTGACGAATTCTGGGCTCGAATGGAGAAGATTGCCGGAGAACACACGATTGCCCTGCGGAATACTTTTTTCCGCGTCTTCCCTATTACCAATTCGCGTCCATTGATCTACCAGGACGGTCGCGAGTTGTTGCAAGTGGCGACCAATGACTATTTGGGGTTGGCCACTCATCCGGAAGTAATCCAAGCTGCCCTGGAAGTGGTCGCAGAACATGGTGTGGGGAGTCCACTTGGCGCGCGGCCATTGACTGGCAATACGGCGTTGCATTTGGAACTGGAAGAGAAACTTGCCAAGTATCGATTGACTGAGTCTTGCTTGGTTTATAACCTCGGCTTGACCGCCATGTCGGGTACGATCGCCACCTTGGTCGGACGGCGCGAGAGGATTTTCGTCGATGCCTATGCGCACGGTTGTGTGCACGACGGCGCAAAGCTGTGTAAAGGCGAAGCGAGTTGGTTTGCCCACAACGACATGAATGACTTGGAAGAACAACTCAAGGCCGTCCCCTTGGATGTTCCGAAGATGATCACGGTAGATGGCGTGTATGGCATGACCGGAGACCTGGCACCTCTGCCGCAGTTGGTCGAACTAAAATACAAATACAACGCGCAGTTGTTCGTGGACGACGCGCACGGTACTGGCGTGCTGGGCGAGAACGGTCGCGGAACGTGCGAGCTGTTCGGCGTGGAGAATGATGTCGATATCCACGGCGGTACGTTCGCCAAGTCGTTCGGCACGTTTGGCGGGTATGTCTGTGCACCAGAAAAAGTGATCCGATTCGTACGGCATGTGTCGCCTGGATTCATGTTGACGAAGGCCCTGCCAGCGGCCATTGTCGCAGCAACGATCAAGTCTCTCGAATTGATGGAAACGCAACCCGAACGTCGCGTCCAATTATGGAACAACATCAACTCCCTCCGCGATGGATTGCGAAATGCCGGGTTCAACATTGGCAATCCCCAGGGAGCAGTCACCAGCATCTTCACACGCGGCGTCACCGCGTTGCATGCGGTCAAAATGCTCGATGAAGAACATGACATTATTGTCAATCCGGTCATGTATCCAGCCGTCCCTTACGGCACGTCCATCATTCGCATGACACCCACCGCGTTGCATACCATTGAGCAAATGGAACGAGTGGTGGAAGCACTGATTGCGGTATCGCGAAAGATTCCGCTTTTGGAAGGCAATCACGCTGCGGCGCAAAAGCTAATGGTTTAAATGAGGTACCGACTCGAACGCGTCGAGAATCGCCGGCGACAAGCTGACTTTTATCGCGCCC
>DAOLCX010000541.1:0-2941 GCA_035327685.1 Pirellulaceae bacterium
AACCAGCAACTTGCCGATCATCGAGTCGTAATAAGGTGGAACGCGATAACCGGCATGAACATGCGAGTCAAACCGCACGCCAAATCCACCAGGGACGAAAATGCGATTAATGGTTCCCGGTGAAGGTTGGAATTGCTTCCACGGGTCCTCGGCATTGATCCGGCATTCGATGGCATGGCCGCGAGGAACAATGTCTTTTTGCTTAAACGGGAGCTTCTCACCGGCAGCCACGCGAATTTGCTGTTTAATCAAGTCCACGCCGGTGACCAATTCAGTTACTGGATGTTCCACTTGAATGCGGGCGTTGACTTCAATGAAATAGAAATTCTGGTCGCGATCGACGATAAACTCGACCGTCCCGGCATTGTAATAATTGGCCGATTTGATCAAGCGAACGGCCGCTTCACAAATGGCTTTGCGGACATCCGGCGACAAGGCCGGGCTGGGGCTCTCTTCAATCAGTTTTTGATGCCTGCGTTGCGTCGAACAGTCCCGCTCCCACAGATGAATGACCGAACCGTGTTGGTCGGCAATGATCTGGACTTCGACATGGCGGGGTTGCAAGACATACTTTTCCAAATAGACACCGGGGTTGCCAAAGGCTGCTTTGGCTTCGTTCATTGCCTGTTCGAGCGACGTTTGCAGGACGCTTTCATCGTGGGCCACACGCATCCCTTTGCCGCCTCCCCCCGCGGTGGCCTTGATCAATACTGGAAAACCGATTTCCTGGGCTGTCTTGACGGCATGTCGATAGTCAGTGATCAACCCCTCACTTCCCGGCACCACGGGAACGCCCGCCTTCAACGCCAGGCTGCGAGCCGTATTCTTGTCACCGAGCATCTGCATCGCTTGGGGTGTCGGACCAATAAAGTCGATGCCGCAATCGCGACAGACTTCATTGAAATGGGCGTTTTCCGACAAGAAACCGTAGCCGGGATGAATGGCTTCGGAGCCGCTGACTTCGGCAGCCGCAATGATCTCGCGGATTTTCAAATAGCTGTCAGAACTTCGCGGTCCGCCCAAGCAATAGGCCTCATCCGCCAGCTCAAGGTAAGCACTCCCCCGATCGGCCTCGGAGAATACGCACACCGTCTCGATTCCCATTTCGCGACAAGCGCGCAAGACCCGCAGAGCGATTTCACCGCGATTGGCGATCAAGATTCGATTGTACATGATGGCGTTTACGTTACCCGTTGATGAAGTTATCTCTCGTTGGGATTGTCCAACACACTGTGATTCTATCCCGGGACAACTTTGAATAACGGCTTGTTGACATCCACCGGCTCGTCGTCCTTTACCAGCACGGCGACAATCTTGCCAGACACCCCTGCCGGCAATTCATTGAAGGTCTTCATGGCTTCGATCAAACATACGGTCGAGTCTGCCTGAACGACGTCGCCGACTTTGACGTAGGGCGCTGCATCGGGTTTAGGACGGGAATAAAACGTGCCCACCATGGGGCTCTTGATGACTACCGCATTATCGTCTGCCGAAGGAGTCGCCGATTCGGTCGCTTTGGCAGGACCTGGAACAGCCGCCGAAGTTGGCGATGGAGCCACGGTTTGACTTGCCGTGGGGGCACTCACGACTTGAGTTATCTCGGCTCCCCTTCGCATTCGAATCCGCCGGTCAGAATGCCGCAGATCGATTTCGTTCAGTTCGTGTTCATTCATCAACTCAATGAGCTGACGGATTCGATTGACATCGAAAACCAGAGATTCGCCGTCTTGTTCTTTAGCCATGATTTGCGTCAATTCTTAAATTTATGCCCAACTCAAATGCGTCGAGCAAATTCAGTATGTTCGTTCGGAAAGCCCGTCAGGGCCTCCCATTAAAGGCCCCCTATCTTACGGATTTCTGCCCATTTTGAAAACGGCCGGTTATAACCGCACGAAACAGGCTTCAAACTCGGTCGGAAGGGTGCTCAACTTCCGGCATCCGTCGCCGGTGACTAGCACATCGTCCTCGATCCTCACGCCTAATTGGCCCGGCAAATAGACGCCAGGTTCGACGGTCACTACCATGTTTTCTTCGAGTACACCTTCCCGAGCCGGCGCGATTAACGGCGACTCATGGATCTGCAACCCGAACCCATGCCCCAAGCCGTGGCCAAATCGTTTGCCGAAACCTGCATCGGTAATCACTTGGCGCGCCGCCCGATCGACCTCTTCAATCCGAGCTCCGGGCCGGATGGCTGCAATCGCCGCCTGCTGAGCTTGCCTCACCACTTCATAAACTCGTTGCAGTTTGCCGGTCGGTTTTCCGGTAACCACCATGCGAGTCAAATCGCTGCAATAGCCATCGACCATCGCGCCCCAGTCGATCAAAACAAATGGACTGGAATCGATCCGTTGCTGTGTAACCTGGCCATGCGGAAGCGCGGCGCGAGGTCCGACTCCGACAATCGGAGGGAAGGCACACTTTGAAGCGCCAAACGCCCGCATTTGGTGTTCCAAATTGTGAGCGATTTCCCGTTCCGTTTGTGCCCCATGGAGTTGGGCGCGGATCACCTGAAACGCACGCTCATTGACGGAGATCGACAGTTCGATCTTCGCAATCTCAGTCGCGTCTTTGATGGCTCTGAGAAGCTCGACGACGGGAGGCAGGGGTGCCAGTTCAGCCGATTTCAGTTCGGTGCGAAGCGAATCGTATTCGGCCAAGGTGATGGAACTGGCTTCGATCCCCAGTTCGCGAATCCCAAGTTGCCCAACGACCTTGGCCACCCAGCCCAGCGTCGTTGTCTTGGTGTCCCTGACCTCGATGTCCAGATGCGGGCATTCGTCGGCAAGCTGCGTTTCGTAGCGCGAATCGCTGATCATGATCGCGCGCTTGGGGGTCACCAGCAAATAGCCGGAACTCCCAGTGAAACCTGTGAGATAAGCGACATTGGTCAGGTTGGAAACCAGCAATTCCTTGGGGCCGCCCAGTCCTTGCAGCTTCT
>DAOLCX010000542.1:0-2934 GCA_035327685.1 Pirellulaceae bacterium
GGCAGTATTGTCGATCAACAGTTCTTGTGCGCGCATCCCGGTGGCGCTAGTGAAAAAAGCTTTTAACATGGGTCATCCTCTTGGTGGCAACTGATGGATCGAAAACATGGCGTGTTAGCTTCTGGTTTGTTCTTGCAGAGAGTCGGCAATCATCCGGATCGCGCGCTGTGACGCTTCAAAACTTCGAGAGCCAGCGATAAGCGCAATTAATTCGGTAATCGGGCTGGCATTGGACAGTTCACGGAATCCTTGAACGATGGAGAACTCGGTCGCCGGTGAGGGCGTCGCCTGGCCCGCGCGAAAATACGTTTGATTTTCCGACTCTAACAAACGGACATTGTCGAAGGTCACAACTGCGATTTTGCCGATTTGTTGTCCGTTGTTGGTAAGTGTGCCATCAAAAGCGACTGCCAAATCCGTCAGTTCGCTGTCGAGAGCCAGCGGACTGTTGGAATCGTCCAAGAGGGGGAATCCGTCGCCATTGACAAGTTGTTTCGTTTGAGGGTCGAGAATCAGGACGCCATTCCGAGAATAAATGGGACCGCCAGCCCCTTGATACACAAAAAATCCGTCACCGCGCAAAGCGATGTCCAGATTCCGTCCTGTTTGTTGCATCTTGCCCGGCGAAAAATCTGCTGTTTTGATATCGACACGGGTCCCCGGCTGCACTCGTGTGGATTCGCCACCGCTGGTTGCCTGTTTGAATGCAAAAATCATGCGGCGATGGCCAGGAGTGTTCAAATGGGCCAGGTTCGAAGCGATCGCTTCTTGTTGTTGGGCCAACACATCCAAGGCAGAGGCGCTGCTGTAAAGCCCGTTGATCACTGAATCCACCCTTTCGCAGCCGAGATCACACCATCAGGTTCGCCAACAAGTTCACAATTTCAAGATCGACCGATTAGTCACATCAGCTAAAGAATTCAGGTTGTTTTGAATGTACTGGGCCTTCGTGTCTTGTGTGATTTGTGTCCTCATTGCGCAAAGTTTGCCGGTTGGGCTAAATTTTCCGGCGGGACTCAACCGATGTTTCCGTTGAGGGACTGAACTCGGCGCTCACTTTATTGCTAGCAATCACCGGGGCTTAAACCATGGCGGATGAAGAAAAAGTTGAAGCGGTAGCAGAGAAGAAATCGGGGTCGTTGGGCAAGATCGCGGTGTGGTTGGTGGTGATTGTCGTTTCTATCGGAAGCGGTTTTGCCACGCCCTTGGTCGTCGCCAAACTCACGGCGCCTCCCTCGCCGCCGGAGATGAAGTCGGAAACGAAGCCCACTACTACGGAAGACGTAGAGTTTATTGATTTCGACGAAGTGGTTGCCGTCCTAGGGAAATCAAAGTTCAGCCGCTATTTGAAACTGAATTTCTCGCTACAGGTTCCCAAGTCGCAACGCGCGTTTGTCGAGAAGAAGATTTCGCAGCGTACGGCAGTTTTGCGAAATCGTATTATCGCTCATTTGGCGGAAACGACCGAGGAAGACCTGGCTGGCCAGCATGGCCACAACCAACTGCGCCGCCAAATTCACAGGTTCTTCAATGAAGTTCTGTTCGACGATGGCATCGAGCGGATCCAGGACGTACTGTTCCGGGAGTTCCAGGTTCAATGAGGTCGTCGGAGTATCCCGTCTATGATTTTCTGGCCGCCAGTCGAGTGGAGCGGCCATTGGCATTGTCGCTGCGGACATGGATGGCCCGATTTGGACCGATCTTCAGCGAACGGTGGATGGACTTTGCTCCAGCGGCCATCCAGGTCAATCCCATGCTGATCAATGCCATGTCGTTTGAGGCAGCCCAATCGAGATGGAAGCAACCGAGTTTGGGAGTTCCGATCAGTATCCACAACGATACGGTAACTGGATTGGTCGTGTTGCGCAGGTCGGAGTTTTTGGTCCTCGTGATGGAGATCTTGCGCGAGTCGCTTACCGAGCGTCCGGCCGATCGAGAGTTGACATCGATTGAGACGTCGATGTGCAACATGGTGTTTCAGCAATTTGCTGCGACATTGGGGGAAGCCTGGCCTGACAAAGAAAAAATGGGAATTGCTGTCGGGTCGCTCGAACGGCAGCCCAATCATTGCCGAATGTTTCCGCCGCAAAAAGAGGTTGTGGTTTCAGGGTTTGAAGTTCGTACTTCATGCGCTGTCGCCACGGGACCTGTTTGTTTCGATTGGGTCTTTGGCAAAGAAGAGCTGAAACGCTTGTTAGGTGTCAAAGACGGAAACCAGTTCCAAGATGATGGTCAACGCGTAGCTCTGGAGAGCATTCATGGTTTATCCGTGGAGTTGGCCGTCGAACTTGGTTCAGTCGATCTGTTGATGAGTGAGCTATTGGCGCTGACGGCAGGGGATATCGTGCGGTTGGACCAGCGTATTGACGTTCCCCTGAACGTAACAGTCAATCGGCAGCCCGTAATGAAGGTTTGGCCTGGTCGCCGGGGCGACACACAAAGCGTACAGATCGAATCGACGACGGTGTGAATTAAAGCGGACCTGTGCCATGCCGACGATAGCGCAAATCGAAAACTACCGGCGGCACCTTTTTGTACCCATGAGGAGTTAAACATGAGTTCCGCCCAGATCGAGGAATCGCACAAGGGTGTCAATGAACCTCAAGGAAACACCACATCGCCCGGCGCTGGTGTGGAAGTGCAATCGCCTGAATATCAGCCACTTCATGACGCTCCGGCAGAGGGGGCCACACACGAGATCAATCGGTTTGCAGACATTAAAGTGACTGTCAGCGGGGAACTGGGGAAGGCTCAAATCTCCATCGAACGGCTGATGTCATTGCACCAAGGCTCGGTTCTGGAATTAGACCGGGCCATTGACAGTCCTATTGAATTGATTGCTCAAGGCATCCCGTTGGCTCGCGGTGAAGTTGTTGTCGTTGAGGGCCATTTTGCAGTCCGTGTCACCGAGATCTACCCGCGCAAACGGCGGGG
>DAOLCX010000543.1:0-2925 GCA_035327685.1 Pirellulaceae bacterium
ATTGTGCATCTCCCGTCTGTCTAATGGTCAAAAAGTCGGTGAGCATGACTAGCCTACCCACCGGATCTCATGGTCAATCCCTATCGCAACAACGAGAGGATCAACTGCGCGGACAGGTTGGCATTGGACAAGACCGAGGTGCCGGCTTGTACCAAAACCTGTGCATTCGTGAAGTTGGAAATCTCTTGTGCGAAATCCGTATCGCGGATCACCGATTCGGCATTGATGGTGTTTTCCAACGTCGAACGCATGTTGTTGGCAGTGGCTTCCAAAGTGTTGCCTTGGAATGCACCCAACGTGCCTCGCAAATTGGAAATCTGATTGATGGCTGAGTCCACCAAGGCGAGCGCGTCCTGCGCACCGGCATTGGATGTCACATTGATTTCCGACAGATCGGAGAACATGTTGTTGTCCACGCCAATGCCCAAGCCGATCGAAGCAACTGAATCAATCGCGATCTGAACTTGCTGACCGGCGTTCGGCCCGATTTGAAAGTTCAACGCATTGTTGATAATTGTTACCGTGCCTTGCGCGCCGGTAACGGTTTCTGTCGAGTCCGAACTCGACACGCCCAGTTTGATGGAGATGCCTTTGGATGCCCCATCCGAACCGGTCAAAACATTGCCTTTGCCGATGGCAGTGTTGCCACCAATCGTGCCTTCGATATCCGTACCGGCTACTTGAATCAGGGTCGTGCCGATACCAGACGAATCGTTTGAGGCTGCGACGTTGGAGATGGCATCGATCGACGCCGAAGAGCCAAACGTATTCGTACGCAACACCGTGGCCGTGCCACCCGCGTTGTCTTCCGCAACCACACCGGTCTGGTTGGTGAATTCGTTAATCCGGGATTGCACGCCAGCGCGGCTCAGTCCGGCATTCAAGGTGATGCTCACACCGTTAATCGTCACGATTTCATCTTGCGCCAACACAGAATCTTGTGCTGTCGCTTCGGTATTGGCTCGCGTTGCGGCTGACGTAATGTTGACGGCATACGAGCCTGCCATGGTGGCCTTGGTTGCCCGCATAAAGGTCACGTCCGAATCGGAAGCCACGCCCGTCAAACCGGACGAACCATTGAGCAATCGCTTTTCGCCAAATTGAGTGTTGGCCGCGATCCGATCGATGGTTTCCAAAGCATTGGCGATTTCGGCCTGGTTGGCGGCCAAGGCATCATCATCGTTGACGCCGGAGTTGGCGGAATCGATGGCCAAACTGCGAATCTTCACCAACAGATTGTTGATTTCACTCAAAGCGCCTTCCGCTGTTTGCACGACGGAGGCTGCCTTATCAGTGTTATCAATCGCTGCCCGCAGACCGGCAATCTGAGCTCGTTGCTTCTCAGAAATCACCAAGGCTGCCGGGCCATCGGCGCCGCGGTTGACCTTGAAGCCCGATGACAGGCGTTCGATCGATTGGTTCAATTTGCTCGTCGCTCGGCCCAAATTGTGTTGGGCATTCAACGAGCCTGGATTGTTGACAAGACCTAGCATGGTAAGGATCTCCAAATAGTAACTGAAGGTTTAAGTAACACAGACATCCCTGCAACCAACCATCAGCATCCTTACTGACCGTCAACTTGTCGTTCGCCACTGGGGCGAACCGGTTATTGAAAAAGGGATTGGGCCCCCTTGTTCAACTGGCTACTTGTCGTCACAGACCGACAATCTGCTCCGCCGTTCGTTCCGCAGCCGCCCGAGTGAAATACTCACCAGCTTGGACTTTCGCCTTCACTTCGGCCAAAGTTTGCAGTCGAAAATTGGCCAAGTCATTCAACTTTGCCAGCAGTCGATGAGGCTCAGCCTGATCGATTTGCTTCACGTCGTCTTCACGCCGCGTTTCGGCGGCATCATCAACCGATGGTGCCGTCGAAAAATGTGGCGCAGGGACATTCAGGTGCTTTCCATGATTGAAAATTTCCACGAGAATACCCTTATGAGAGTTGTTTCGACTCCGATATGATCGAATCCAATCTGCAACACTTGCTAAGATTTCCTCAAGCTGCACCACTTTTTTCGACGATGGCTGTATGGGTGGCGGTGACTTTACCGGTTGCGCAGAAAGGACCGGGGTTTGGCCCAAACGGTCCTGCCCCATTCCGGAGTTAGGACTTTGTCCGCGTGATGTGGCTTGCCTCCCAACGGTCTGAGCCCTGTTGGAGATACAGTTGGGTCGTTCCGGACGACCTCAAAGACTCGGTTGGGGACCATCCATCGCGCTCAGGGTGTTACGATCGTCCCGGTCGCACGGAATGGTTCGGGTCGGCACGACTTATGCTATCAACAAAGATTTGGAAAATCACTACTCTCTTCGCCGTGGGAGTGAGCGCGGGCCTGACATACTTGCTTGCCTCGCGGAGTGTTGATCCTGCGCCTGTTTCCGCTCTCAACCAGTATCCCGGGCGGTTCGCAGCAGAAACCTTGTCCACAACTGGCGATGCTAGCGATTTTGCCAGTCATGACGGTCAAGTCGTGCAGGCCCAAGTCGAGGAAGACCTGTTAATCAAGTTTGCCGGGTTGGTCCAAGAAGGTGATGCCCTCTTGAAGGCAGCGCGATTTCCTGCCGCCGCTTTACGCTACCAAGCAGCCCAGCGCGTGAGTGGATACATGACCAGTGGGTTGGCTCTGCGCATGGGGCTCTGTGCTGAATTCGACCAACAGCCGGAAATCGCCGCGCGCCATTATCGGCGCGTTTTGGAACTGCGTCCGATGGAGAATCATCGCTGGTTGGCTCGGTTAGGTATGTGCCGGACCTGGCTGGAAACAGGAAACTTCACGGAAACCTTGCCGGCTTTGTGTGATCTGTACATCGATGTCATGAATTCGCCGCGCACCCACCGCGAGATTCATGCCCAAGTCCATTATGAACTGGCGTCTGCTATTCAGAATGTGGCCCTTCGCGACCAACACCATGAGTTGACGCACT
>DAOLCX010000544.1:0-2922 GCA_035327685.1 Pirellulaceae bacterium
GGTTTCGATCTACAACAAGACGACTTGCGGAACGCACCAGAACCAAGCTTGGCCACCAATACCGTGAGCGGTTACGAGAATGCGAAACCGCGTGTCGGGCGCCGCGGACAAGTATCGAGTCCCAGGATAGAGTGGCACTTCGCATCATTGAAAAGAGGAACTGCACTTCGCTCAGGCTGAGTGAACGAGGCGACGGTGGGCAGAGGCCGTCGCTGTTGGCTTGGTGTTCAACGAAAAGGTAGAGTTGATGCGTGCCATCGAGATTTTGGGCAGTCCCCGGATCATCCGGGCCTTTTCCCGCGCCTTCCGGGGAACCGCCCAAGTCATCTGGAGAAATGGGCGAAACCTCCGTGCCGTTCGCAAAATCGTCCCGGGCCGGTAAAGAATGCGCCGCAGCCCGATATGCTTCGCCGGGACTGGCCTGACCTTCCAAAAACTTGCACGGATTCGTCACCATCCATATACTGGAACGGTCACCCTCCCTTGGTTTAGATAAGGAATAGAGATTGTATGCTCGAACACAACAACCATCGTCGTGGATTTACATTAATTGAACTGCTGGTGGTGATCGCCATCATTGGGATCCTGGTCGGGTTGTTACTTCCGGCCGTGCAGCAAGTTCGCGAAGCCGCGCGGCGCACGGCTTGTCTTAACAACCTCCGCCAAGTGGGTTTGGCTGTCCACAATTACTACACGATGCGGCTGAGGTTTCCTCCAAGTTTCGAAATTACACCGGGAACCGTCTTGAGCGGCAATAATGGTTCGTGGTCGATCCACGGGCGGATTCTCCCGTTTTGTGAAAACTCAACAGCTTACGACATGGTCGATCTGAACGTGGCCTGGGATGCCCAAACGGCGACAGGCGTCCCCCAGTTGCGAATCCCGATGTATCTCTGCGCCAGTGAGGTGCTGGACCAGGTCCGCACGAATGGCGGGGCGCCCTACGTCTACCCGCAAAACTACGGGTTCAACATGGGAACCTGGCTGATTTACGACCCAACCAGTGCTGCGCGAAGCGATGGTCCATTCTACGTCAACAGCCGGACGAGAAATGTTCCCGATGGAACCAGTAACACGATTTGTGCAGCCGAAGTCAAGGCTTTCACGCCCTACATCCGCAACACGAACGATCCTGGATCGACGCCGCCGATCGACCCCAGTTTCTTCGCCAGCATGACTGGGGAACTGAAGCTCGGCCCGAACACCAACGACAACACGGGACATACCGAGTGGCCCGATGGCCGCGTCCATCACAGCGGCATTACGACCCTCTTCACTCCCAACACCAAAGTCCCGTACGTCTCAGGCGGTCGGCTTTATGACATCGATTACAACTCTCGGCAAGAAGGGAAAAGCGCCACACAATCGACGTTCGCCGCTATTACGGCTCGCAGTTACCATGCAGGCCAGCTCGTGAATGTCAACTTCCTGGACGGTTCGACCCGGTCGATTTCCAGCCGGATCAACCTCGCCACATGGCGCGCGCTGGGAACCATCGCGGGAGGAGAAATCTTCGACTCGTCCGAATTGGAATAGCGCTTGCCGGCGAACGGCCCGTGGATGGTTACCATTTTGAACCATGCCTTCCACCACGGTTTACAGCGCTGAACCTGACAAGTCATACTTAAGTCTGTTAGCGTCCGGTTAGGAATCAACAGGTTTCACGTCATGGCTCCCAAATTCAAACAACGCTGTGGATGGCACGGTGCTGTTCACCAGGCGTACATCCGCTACCACGACGAAGAATGGGGCGTACCGGTCCACGATGACCGGAAACATTTCGAATTCTTGATTCTCGAAGGCGCACAAGCCGGGTTGAGTTGGTGGACCATCTTGCAACGGCGCGACGGTTACCGCCGGGCCTTCGCCGATTTTGACCCAAAACGCGTGGCCCGCTTCACGTCGAAACGAGTGGAACGCCTGATGCAAGACCCAGGCATCATTCGCAACCGCCAAAAAATCTCGGCCGCGGTGACCAATGCCCAGGCGTTCCTGGATGTCCAAGAAGAATTTGGACGATTTGACGACTATCTCTGGCAATTCGTCGGCGGGCGAACGATTCACAACCAATGGCAATCGCTCAAAGAACTCCCCGCCACTTCTCCGGAATCCGACGCGCTCAGTAAAGACCTCAAGCAGCGCGGCTTTAAATTCGTCGGCAGCACGATCATGTACGCCCACATGCAAGCCATCGGCATGGTCAATGACCACCTCGTCAATTGCTTCCGCTATCGCGAAGTGCGCAGACTTGGAAATATGACGAGGTCGGCAACAAAGCCGCAGCGGCTATGATCTTTTGAGCAACATGCTCACTTCCCAATTCTGCGAAGCGTTCTAGACCAATTCCAATGAATAGCGATCATTGGCAGAATTCATTTTTAACGACTGGGCGCGGGTTGGTTACACTCAGCTTTTCTACCTCGGTCAAACGCCGTGTACCTTTCAAGACAAACTGCACCCGTTCTGGACTCAGCAATTCGCAAAATTCAAGTGGCACAGGACCTGAAGGGACAGCATCGGCTGCTCATCTTTTTGCCGCACATCTTTTTGCCAGCTCACCAAGGGTGGTCGGGCGACACCAATTCGTCATGGCAACTTGAACTACCTGCTGTATGCTTGCTGGCAAAAAGATGTGCGGCAAAAAAATGTTCGCCGGTCGGTACGGCCTTTGGGTATCAACCGGTTGGCGGGTTTCAGTTGTTGCTGCAATCCCCAAAAGCACCAAAGCGTTTCAAGCGAAAGAACATTTGGTGAGAAAAACACCTGCTACTATTCTCGCAACCGTTCACGAAATGTAGGGTGCGTGGAGCAAGTCGTGCGACGAAACATGGCAGCTTGGACGAATCGATCTGCGACACTCACGGGGATTCGATCTACAACAAGACGACTTGCGGAACGCACCAGAACCAGGCTTGGCCATCA
>DAOLCX010000545.1:0-2920 GCA_035327685.1 Pirellulaceae bacterium
CAAGTCGTCTTGTTGCAGATCGAAACCCTGTGAGTGTCGCAGATCGATTCGTCCAGGCTAACGTGTATTAATGAACTCGGCCGGACGACGTTGCTCGATGATCTGATGCGTAGGCTGGCTGTGGCTGTCCAGTTCCCAATGCCGCTCTGGACAACTGTAGGGCGAATTGAGAATCGGTTGGTCGAAGAAAGGACTGGCCGTGACGTATCGAGTGGTTTTCGGTTCTAATTGGAGGGCAGACCAAGAGCCAGAGAGTTTTGGACCAGTTTGGGGCAGGGGGTCGCGTCGTACGGAAAACTAAGATGCTAACGCGAACTCTCGGTTGGCTGGGCAGTAAAAAAACACGGCCAAAACATGCGGAAAAAACGCAACGCCGGGAGGGTGTCATCTCGGCGTTGTGCATTAACCGATCGGTCGCTCGTTTGTTTGCAAACGAAGAAAAGCTCCCCGAACCGAACCCTCTTCGAACAAGCTGCCAACGTTACGTAGACCTGTATCCCGCCGGTCTATTTTTGTGGAGGAGTTAGCGATTCAATAACGGAGCGTAACTTGCGGTAGTGTTCGCCAAGCCCTGTCTCGATCTCATCGTCTGAAGGCCACTGGTCGGAGGGGATGCCTTTCGCTGTGGCCAGGACGGCAACCAGATCGCGTGGTTTGATGTGGGTAAAGATGACGATCATCCACAGCTCGTGTTCCACCGGTTCCAATGCGTGCCGCAGGTAAAAATGCTCGCGATAGGGTTGCGAGTCCTTGTCCGCCCACAGCGTCCATGCCGGAACACCGTGTTCAGCGTAATACTCTGCCGTAATGGTCCAGTCTTCATATTCCCGAGGAACCGAGCCCTCCGAAAACTGCTCCCTGGGCACTGCGACGCGCAACAAATTATGTTCGCGAGGAGCGTTATTCCAGAGAAACTCAACACCATCCGTTACGACGAGCTTTGGGTAAAATGGCGCATCCAGCGGTCTATCAAACGTACGGGGTACTGTATCCGGCGGCCGTTTCAACACAGTATACGCACCGTTTCCGTCGACCAGTGCGTAAGCCAGCCAGGTTCTTAAGTCCGTAGCCTTCAGGTCATTCAGGAGCACCCATCTCAGAATCTTATTCTCCCGCTGAACTTGAAACACTGCGGTACAACCAATAAAAACAAAATGCGGTCGATAGTGTTCAGACCAGCCTGCAGGAAACTCGACAAAGTCCTGAAAACTAAAGTCCTCAACCGTGCGACAATGGTAGGTCATGTAACCCCCATCTGGGCCCTTGAAGTCATAATCCTTATAGCCTTGGGGATAAGGAGGACGAATAAGGCCCCAATCTTCGTATTCTGGCTTGGCGATTGCGTACGATGTTCCATAAAACGCTTCGCGCCAACCGTCATCATAAACTCGCCAGTCGTCGGGCAATTTGTGGCGTTGTTGTTTGGCACGCTCTCGCACATCCGGTGGCCGAAACCCACTTCGCTCAATCACGAGAGGCTCAGGAAGCAACCTGAGCGCTACGTTGACCGGAAAGGATTTCTGAATTCGAACTGTGTGCGGAAAGTACCCGTCGTAATCGCGACTCAGAAGAAGCTCACCTCGATTTGGATTTGGGGCAAGTTCGTGAAACATCCTTGTGGGAATCGTCCCCTTGCTACCCAAAAGTTCGACTGCGGCCCCAACATAAAGGCTACATGCAGTTCGATAGTCTTCTGAAAACCCGGCCATCGCCTGATCGTCAATCGTCCAGCCTGATGGTTGCGACAATGTCGCGTCTTCGCCACCTTGTGCTGAAACGACAAAAGCGCATGTATCGGCCGAACGTGGGACAACTAAGCCATAATACTCGGCCGGTTGTTGTCCAAGCGACTGGATGGAAAGACTGGTAATCAGAATAGTCACAAAGACCTTCATTGTGCTTACCTCCGCCGATCAGAAGGCTTATTGAATCGATTTTCCATAGGTTCTTTGTAGCGCATTTCCGTTAACCACTCGTCCAGTCCCTTGAACACTTCAGCAAGCTCCGGATAGCCTCGTTCGACGATACCATTGTAAGTCGACTCCGTGAGTTCCTTTGGCCGCGTTGCAGGATGTGGTTCGGCGTTTGGAAGAAGCTCGGAATACAAATCAAGGGCACTGCTGTATGTACGACCCCATTTAGGGTCTGAGGACCAGATTACTGAGCCTCCTTCCGGGTCAATGGGCGTATAGCCTGGCGTTTCGAATTGTTTGACAACGTCCTTCGGATCCTGCGGTTTGGGCCCAATTTGACCAGTCTGCGGTTCCAGCAAGAAACTTGCCCCGTTGAAGTCGATTTGAATATACGCATGTCCACCCTGCGGAAGTGTGCCACCATAGAGATTTTGGGACCAATGTAACCCAACAACCGAAACTTGTGCGTCAATACCTAATTCGGGCAATTTCTTTTCCAACCAGGCTTCGGCTAACGCGCACATGTCGTCACCGTCAAAGCCGGTCTGATTATTTGCGTCAGGCTTTGCCAAATCTCTAATGTAGGGAATCCCAGATACAAGGATCGTCCCGCGGATCGCGTTTTGGAAGTCATTAAACTTCTCATCGTCGTCTTGAACCGCCGGGCTATCTGACGCCGGCCCCGTGTAACCCACTCCCAGCAACCCGGTTGGATCGACGTAGTGCACCGGATCGTTCCCCACATAGCGAGAGAAATTCGTATCCCCCGCCGCGAAACCGATCGGGTCTTCACTCAGCCAGCGGCCGGTGGTAGGGTCGTACCAGCGGTTGAGATGGTGGGTGTGGCCGGTGGCGTCGTCGGTGTACTTGCCGGTGAAGCCGAACGACAGATCGACGGCGGAGTTGGTTTCACTCTCGAGTCGCCCGAAGCTGTCGTAAACACGGTGATTGGTGATCTCGAAGTCCGGGTCCCCTTCATCGTAATCGGCGGTGTCGCGGATGGTGCC
>DAOLCX010000546.1:0-2915 GCA_035327685.1 Pirellulaceae bacterium
TTTAGAGGCATTTCCACTCGTCTGGGCTGCCTTGCAAGAACAAGAAATAGCCGGTGGGAATCTGACGGCGAGCCTGGGGGCTTATGATCTGCAGGCTTTTGCCTTCTCGAACTCCCAACCGCTGGGTTTTTACCAGAATCACCGTCACGCGATCGGCTTCAGCCAACTGCGAGCGACCGATGGCAGCCGCTGGTTCAGTGGTTATCGTTTGGGCGATGGAAGATTTCCCGATTGGTACGGTGAACGTTTGACGAACCGAGGCGGCGAATTGGCCGTGGGGGCAAACATTCCCCTTCGCCGTGATCGGGATATCGACCCACAACGCGCGCGATGGTTTAAGGCTGAACAACAGACTCTGGCCGCTGAGCCGTACATTCAACAACAACAAAACGTGTTCGTCCGGGATGCCACTGCCGCCTATTGGAGATGGTTGAGTGCCGGTATGCGCCGCAATGTGCAGCAACGCATTCTGGACTTGGCGCGGGATCGCGCCCGGCAAATTGAACGACGCGTGCAGCAAGGTGACCTGCCCGAACTGAGTCTCATCGACAACGATCGCTTGATTGCCCAACGAGAAGCGGCCGCGATTGATGCGGAGCAAGCGTACCAGGCGGCCACGATCCAATTGTCCTTGTTCTTGCGAGACCCTACTGGTCGCCCTCTGCAAGTTTCCGATCAGCGTCGGCCGGCCACGTTTCCAGAGTTGGTACTTCCAGAACTTCCTCACAGCGACGAAGAAATCCGGCGTGTGCTCCAGGCACACCCGGCCTTGGCCGTGCTCAATCTTCAAATTCAACAGCAACAAGTCGATGTCCAACTGGCCCGCAACTTGGTGCTGCCGAGACTCGACCTTTTCTGGGAAACGTCGCAAGACCTCGGTGCCGCAAGCTCGGCCTCGCGAGACAAATCGCCTTTCGAATTGGAGACGGGGTTCGTCGCGGACGTGCCGTTGCAACGTCGTGAAGCTGTGGGTCAACTTGCCGCAGCTCGCGCTCGACTGGAACAACTGCAATGGGAACGAAGTTTCCTGGAAGACTCGCTGATGACGTCACTGCAAGAGCAGATCGCTGCCATGGCCAACGCGCGTCAACGTTTTGAGCGAGCCCTGGCCAATGTGCGTTTGGCAGAGCAGGCTCTGGAGATTGGACGGCGGGCATTTTTGGCGGGGGACATTGATCTGATCGTATTGAATATTTACGAACAATCCTTGGCAGATGCCGTGCTGTTGCAAATCGACGCCCAGCGCGCCTTCTTTTTGGCAGCCGTGGAGTACCGGTTGGCCCTGGGTCTCCCCATGGACCGTTCACCGTGACCCTTTCGTTGGCTGGTGACAACCCGTTTCGATGGTGACGGGACATTCTTGAATGGACGCCAAGGTGCGAGGTCCTTCTTCCAGTCCGTGCCGGCGTGTGAAGTGGTCCTGGCCTGTCACTAATCTGAAAAGGACCGCTGCCCCTTCGGCATTGAAATTGTCGGGTAGGCCGCTACTTCGTCGCGCTACGTTTCCGGTCATTGACCATTGTCCACAGGGCGCCGACAAAAACAACGAAGCCCAGCCCCGACAATCCAAAGAGACCGAACGAGACATTCCGCAGGAACCGACCCAATTCGTCTTGGGTCCGCCACTCGGCCAATTCAAAGGGGGGGAGTTCGCGGTCGTTCATGATCATCTCCATGAATCGCCAGACGTCGGCTGGAGAACTGTCGGCAAACGTGTTGCCGAAAGCTGTCGCCCGCTGATCGACATCGGCCGGGGAAATCAACTCCGCGGCATGGCGGTACAGAAAATAGCCGGAAACGCTCCCCACAATCAGCAGGATCAGCCCCAGCGCAAATGCGCCGGCTTTCAACGGGTTGGGGCGTGAATTTTGAGTGACCGCCAAATTTTGTGCGCCTGGTGATAAGGCCCTTAAGTCTCGCAGTTTTGGGGCTTCGAAATGTTTTTGGCAATTGAGGCACGTTAATTGCTGGCCAGCCTGGCGGGCGGCAATCGACTGTGATTGCTGGCAATGCGGACATGGGATTGAAAATGTCTGACTCATGAATTCGATGCTCGCAAATTCTGGTTTAAACGACCTTGGCGGGCCGTTTACGGCAAAGTCTGCCCCTCTTCGGTCCCGCCCTCGGCGGGTGTCGAAGGGGGCACTTATTTGCCCGTCCCTCCCCCAGGAATTATGGCATATCTGCGCTAATTTGACACTGGACCGCAACCGTTCGGCGAGTAAAATGAAGAGACCGTGAATCAACGCTCCTGCTGTTACAACAGCCCATAATGACGGGAACCATTGGCGAGCGCTATTTGACCACGGCCTGTAGATTCATCGCGCAGATTCCTCGAATAGATTGGGATTCCGCGATTGGACTGGGCGGACATTCCGCGGCGGGATTGCGATTACCAAATTGATGTTGCGTGCTGATCAAGATCATGCCGGCAACAACGGCTGGATTCGCCCGTCCCTAACCTGGGATGAGAGAGGCAAGTGTTCTAACAGGGCTGTTGCATCGGTACACGGTTTTTCGCGAGACGCGCCGGGCTTTGAAGAACTTTTCGCATGATGATGCGTAATGTTTTGTTGTCGGGTGAACGGTCTTCGACTGCATGAGGTCGCAGTGGTGGTTCCAGGTAGTGCCCCGCGCCAGCGGGTGTTTGTCAACCCGATACCCCCGAGCCGTTACGGATTACCCTGTCGGAATTTTTTTCCAATTGTCAGGCTGGCTCGGAAAGTCTGCCGTTTAAGTGGTAAGCTTGGATGATTCAAGTGGATTTGGTGCGTTATTATCCATGGCCGGAGCAGTGCGCGATCAGCGGCAGCTTCGGCTATTGGTTTTGACTCGCCGCACCATCCCCGACGACATCTTTAAAACATAAAGTACGTTCAGGAGCATTCCCTTGTACGACACAATTCTCGATGAAT
>DAOLCX010000547.1:0-2915 GCA_035327685.1 Pirellulaceae bacterium
GGGAGTCAAACAGGTTGTGACCGTAAAGGGGGGCATCAACGCCTGGATAAAAGCCGGATTGCGTGTAGTCCAAGGAACCGCCGCGACTTGTGGGCCTCACGCGGATGCCTGCACGCACGAAGCCGCTTGTCAAGGCCAGGCGGTGTTTTGGAACGCCAAATGCCCGGACGGCGCATCCGTATGACGTGGGTAAGTAACCGTTCAAACCTTGTTTGGCAAATGTTGTGGGGCCAAGGGATCAGGTCCATGTTTACGGCCATCGTCGGTTCACCGAGTCGAGTTGATTGCCAAAACAATGGACCAGGCCCCAGTCTTGAACGAATTGTTTAAGCAGTGGCCGAACACAATAACGAAGGAGACGCAATGTGATTGACTTTTTACTTCAGCCGTGGCCTTGGTGGTTTTCTGGAGTCCTAGTTGGATTAACAGTACCTTTGCTGTTCATCCTTTCGGGCAAGGCGTTTGGGATTTCCACGAGTCTCCAACAAGTCGGCGCGATGTGTGCACCCCAGTGTTCAGCCAGTTATCTGCGGAACTACGACCGACGCGCGGGAATGTGGACGTTGGTGTTTGTCATCGGGATTGCTTTGGGTGGCTATGTGGGATCGCATTGGCTGTCGGCCCAGCCCGTTGAATTTCTCCCCTCATCGTATCTGAATCTGGGTGGATTTGTGCGACTGCTAGTGGGTGGGTTCCTGATCGGATTCGGAGCGCGATACGCGGGAGGATGCACCTCTGGTCATTCGATCACGGGAATCTCCAATTTCAGCTGGCCGAGTCTCGTGGCGACGATCGCCTTTTTTGTCGGCGGCATAGGTGTCACATGGGGCTTAGGACATCTGATTTTTGGTTCTGCAAACGGTTATTGATCAAGGATCAGGTAGTATCATGTCAGAAACAACTCCATCTTCTTCTGAAAACCGCGCGAGCCGGTCATCGGCTGCAGTGAGTATCCCCTGGGCCGTTTACTTGCGTGTCCTGCTGGTTGGTGCGTTCTTTGGGATCGTGCTGGTCAAGTCGGAAGTCGTGCGCTGGCAACGCGTCCACGACATGTTTCTGTTCCGCGAGGCTCACATGTATTTGATCATCACCACCGGCATTGTCGTGGCGGCGATGGCCATGCAGTTGATCAAGCGTATGGGAATCAAGACGATCGATGGCCAGCCGATCGAATATGAGCCCAAACCATTTCATAAGGGTGTGGTCATTGGTGGCATCTTGTTTGGAGCTGGCTGGGCGATCACCGGTGCCTGTCCGGGCCCGATTTATGCGCAAATCGGCGCCGGCGTTTGGATGGCACTGGCCACCTTGGCCGGTGCTCTACTGGGCATGTTTGCGTATGCATACGCGCGGCCCAGGCTGCCACACTGATGGTGCTGCAACGCTGTTTCATCTTGGAGAATGACTTGTTTGGCCTGCCAGAACGTTGCCAATCATGACCATGTTTCGCCAGAGCATCGGAAAGAGACGCTTTATACCTGAGTTGCTTCCTTGAAATCTCTATCGTTTCCCGCGTGCCAACGGTTTTGTCCACGCGCCTCTGCAAGCAGCGGCTCAGGCACGTAATTTGCATGATCGCCCAAACACACGTTTCATCAATGGGCTGGCGATCATCAGCCTTTGCCTTAAATCCATGTAACCGTTCACGGAATTGATGGCCAAGCCTGGTTCTGGTGCGTTCCGCAAGTCGTCTGGTCGCATGTTGGGTCACCGGTTTCGATAAATACGAATTGGTAGCACATCCATCTTGCAAACTGAAATTTACTTGCCCGGCAGCAGTTTGATACATTGCGCCGTGAAACATTGATCGGATACAGCAAGGAGTGAGTAGTGAATCGGATTTCCGTTGGCTTATCGGGAACGGCGACTGGGACTGTTGTTGGCGCGGAGGCTGACGTGTTCGAAGAGATCACTTCACTATCTCCGACTGCGGCTGCAGAACGCCTGGCCGAGTGGACCGATGAAGCCGCTGCCAAATTTCTGGCAGGTTTGGGTCCGGCCTGGTCCGAAGATATCTTGTTGGCGATGCCCGAAGAACGGCAGGCGGCTGTCATTGCCGCGGCCCCGAATGGCATGGGCCGCCAATGGTCCATCAACCTCAGTTACCCGGAAAACTCCATCGGGCGACTAATGGAACCGGCTCACGCGGTCTTTCGCCCCGAGCTGACAGTCGCGGAGACGGTCGAACGTATTCGCAAGTTGTCCAAGAGCGTATTGGTGACGTACGGCTTCATCGTCGATCGAGATGATCGGCTGGTGGGGATCGTCGCGATGCGCGATTTACTGTTGGCAGATATTCATTCGCGACTTGATAGCGTGATGTTGCCGGAACCGTTCACTTTGCAAGTCGATCAGACGACGCTGACGGCCATGCGGTTGGTCGTCAACAAACATTTTCCGGTGTACCCCGTTTGTGACGGCGAGGGCCGATTGGTAGGGACAGTGCGCGGGCGCACCTTGTTTGAGGCACAAGCATTTGAGATCAGTGCCCAGGTGGGGTCGATGGTGGGTGTGGAGAAGGAAGAGCGGATCTCGACGCCGATCCCCACCAGCCTAAGATTCCGCCATCCGTGGCTGCAATTGAATTTGCTGACGGCCTTTTTGGCGGCAGGGGTCGTGGCCATTTTTCAGTCGACGATCGATCAATTGGTACTGTTGGCCGTGTTTCTTCCCGTCCTGGCGGGCCAGTCGGGTAACACGGGTTGCCAATCGTTGGCGGTGACACTCCGCGGCCTGACATTGGGCGACATCAAATCGGGCCGGGAGCGCCGGCTGGTGATCAAAGAAGGCCTCCTGGGCCTGATGAACGGAGCATTGGTCGGAGTCACCGCCGGATTGGGAATGTTCGCGATGGCCTGGTGGCAAGGAGAATCGTATGCCTGGCTGCTGGCATTGATCGTGTTTGTGGCAATGAT
>DAOLCX010000548.1:0-2915 GCA_035327685.1 Pirellulaceae bacterium
GACAAAAGGGGCGACTTCGCGAGATCGCTCGCCCACTAACACGACGACATTGACATCGGCGCTGGCATGTGAGGCAATTTGCCCGAGCAGGGTACTTTTTCCGACACCGCTGCCGCCAAACAGGCCGACGCGCTGCCCGCGGCCCATGGTCAACAACCCATCGATCGACTTCTGGCCCGTGGTAAATACTTGCGAAATATCATGCCGAGTCAATGTATCGGGGGGCTCGTTATCCATTTCGACCCAACGGTGGCCTCGCAAGGGTCCCAGGTTGTCAATTGGCGTCCCCAAGGCATTCATCACTCTTCCCAGCACACCCATCCCTACCGGGACGCGCAACGCATGTCCCAAGGCCATGACTTCGTCGCCCTGCTGTAATTGGTCGTTAAAGCCATAAGGCATGATTTTGACACACTGGTTGGCGAAGCCAATGATCTCCGCCAACCACGTGCGGCCTGCGCTGCTGCGGACTTCGCACAACTCTCCGACAGCGCCCTGAAGTGACGCGGTGATGGTCCCTTGCACGCTTTCCAGTCGGCCGACTCGATGCCACAAGGGAACCGACCGCAAGGCCGCTCTGAATCGATTGTCAATGAGTTTGAGCATCGTTCCAGTACTCTTCAATACGGTTCTTGATCTCATTCCACTGACGTTTCCAGTCCGACTCAAGTTGAAGCTCATGGCACTCCACTCGACAATCGCCATCCGACAGCGATTCGTCCACGCGCAATTCGATGTGACTCCAAATACCAGGCTCTTCCGCAACGGACCGTTGCAGCAGTTCCTTGCCACGGCGATTCACAACTACCGTCACGCCCACGTCGATCGATTGATCTTGTAACACGCTGGACACCACCTGTTGGATGCGCTTCGTCGAGTGCTTGACTTCGTATTGCACAAGTGTTTCCGCTACTGCTAATGCCAGGTCGACCGCGAACTCTTGGAGTTGCGAAACCAGGGCCGCGTGTTGACGTCGGACTTCGGCAAGTTGCCTCTCGATGGAGACCAGCAGTTGTTGGGTTTCGTGAGCTGTGTTTGGTTGAGTGAATTCAGAATCGTCCGTGGCTGTTGTCAATGGAGCCGTGCGCGAAGAGCTTTTGCAACTGCTGTCAGGTCCATGCACCGCTGGGAGCGCAAAAACGCTGGTAGCCGCTTTCGGCGATCGCGGGATGGTCACGGTCACTGTCCGCATGAGTTTTGGGTTTTCCTGTACCATGTCGCCGCACGCCTGTCGGTTTACAAACTGATTTCGCCACTCTCGTCCAATTGAGCTAGCGACTCGACGATTTTTGCCCGCGCTTCAGCAATTTCTTGATCGGTAGCGTTTTGCTTGAACTCCATTTCTTCGACGATCGACTCGCGAGCACGTTTGGACAGATTGGCCAGCAGTTTGTCGCTGATTGCCTGGTCGCAGCGCTGTAACCCGACCACCATGGCTTCGGTTTCGATTTGTGCCAGCAGCTTCTGAATATCGCGATCCGACAACCTCAATATGTCGCCAAAGACGTACAACTTGGATTTGACTTGATCGGCAATTCCTTGGTCAGCCTGTTCCAATCGTTCCATTAATTCGGAGCGCACTTGTTTGGGCAGAGAGCGCATCAATTCGGCCAGTACTTGCGAATGGTCCACCACCTCCGGTCGGAATTCAACCGTGCAAGCCTTTTCGACTGTCGTGGTCAATACCTGGTGAATGACCGCGGCCGGCACCTTCGATTCGCAAGTTAACTGCACAATCGTGGCGGCGCGCATCTCCGAGCTCAACAATTCCAACACTTGCGCGGCTCGCTTGGTGTCAATTTCTTGCAACACGAGTGCGATGGTTTTGGGATGGTCGGTTTTGATGGCTTCGGCAATCTGGTATGGATCCAGCCGATTCAGGTCGGCACCGGGGTTTCCGCTGGGGACTATCTTTGGAAAATACCGGACTGAGGATCGCGCCTGATGTTCGCCGGGGGCTGGCAGATGAGGTCGATCGTTCGCCGTCGATAATTCCAGCGAGTCCACCGCAAATTGAAAAAACTTCAGAAAGTCATCGACCACCATGGCTAGTTCATCGGGCGACGGCGGCGAATCGCGCAATTCCTGGTACAGTCGCTTGAGTTCCTGAGCGCGTGACGGTTCGATCATTCCAATCGTGGCATCAGCCATATCAGCGCCGATTGCCGACAACAGTATTGCTATTCGTTCCTCGGATGATAACGCGATCATACCGTTCATCTTTAAGCGGCTTTCTTGGTCTGCGCGGGACTGGACGATGACGGTGAGTCATTGGCCCAGGCCGCCAGGACCCTGGAAAAGACTTCCGGGTTTTGGCGGATCATCTCGCCTATTTGCGCCATCCGGACATCTCGCGATTCGGATGCTGCAGGAGTTATCGGCGTTGGTCGCGGTGATGGTTGCAGACTTCGAATGGTCCGCAATCCTAGATAGACAGCCACCAGCGCGGCCATGCCCAACGACAAGTTCTTGACAATGGAATTGATTTGCTCCCAGGGAAATGCGGCCGGGGCGCCTTCAACAGGCAGCAACTCGACGAACTCAAAAAACTCCAAGTTGAATTGATCCACGCTGTCGCGGTAACCTACGGCTTGTTTGACCAACGATTCGATGCTCGACTTTACGGAGGCCGGGATCTCTTGATTGTCATTGGCGACTTTGGAAGAGTTGACCAACACGGATACGGTCAACTTATTTAATACGGGTGTCCGGACGATATCCTCGCGGTGTGTGGAGGAGACCTCATACTTGTTGTTGATCACCTCCGTCTTGGTCAGGAGCGATTTCGTGTTCCGGCTTCCCGAACCAGCCGAGGTCGAAACGCTTGCGGCATCGCCCCCCGCGTTCGATTCACCTGTCGTGGTGCTGGAGTCAATGGTCTCACTGGTCGCCACCCGTTTTTCGGGATCAAACTC
>DAOLCX010000549.1:0-2911 GCA_035327685.1 Pirellulaceae bacterium
ATCCGATCGATCCCGGCCATCGCGTAGTTGCGGGTGGGGTGTTTCTTGATGAAGTCGCGGATCTTCTTGTCTTCCACGAGCAGCGTCGAGAACTCTTCCTTGGGGGCATACCAGCGACTCTTCCAGCCCAGCATGACGCCCGTGCGGTATCCGATCGGATTGACTTTTTGACCCATGATTTTATCTCGTATGGCGACCTAAAACTTGCTGACCGTGACACTGATATGCGACATGCGCTTCTTGATCAAGTACGCCTGGCCGCGCGAACGGGGCTGAATGCGTTTAAACATCGGCCCTCCATCCACGCGCACATCGCTGATAAACAAATCCCGGATATTGGCAACCTGCCCTTCATTCTGATCAGGGTCTTGTGCATTGCCGACAGCGCTGCGAATGACCTTCTCCAACAACCGCGCGCCTCGATGTGGCTGGTAGCGGAGTGTATTCAATGCATCATCGACGAATTTTCCCCGGACCAAGTCGGCCAAATGCCGAACCTTGCGCGGGCTGATTCTGGCGAATCGGTGTTTTGCTCGATACATCGTTGACCTTTCCATCGCGGCGCCAAGTCGGTTGAACAACTTCGCGTCGCTTCGCAACTAACTTGCCGCCTCTTTCTTCACCCCGGAATGCCCGCGGAACGTCCGCGTCGGAGCGAACTCGCCCAATTTGTGACCGACCATGTCTTCTGTCACGAACACCTTCACATGTTGCTTTCCGTTGTGCACCATAAACGTATGGCCGACGAATTCGGGAATGATCGTGCACGACCGCGACCACGTTTTAAGAGGTTCTTTCCGGCCGTCCGCCTCCAACGTTTTCACACGTCGGAATAGACGTTCATCGACAAACGGACCTTTTTTCTGACTGCGGCTCATAACCTTACACCCGATTCGTTCCGACCTGTTATCTCAATTTCAATTGGCCATAGCGACGCGAACGTCGCCGACGCAAGATGGCCGCGTTGGACGACTTGCCGCGTTTGCGAGTCGTCCCACCTTTAGCCGGCTTGCCAGTGGGGCTCACCGGATGTCGGCCGCCCTTGGTGCGTCCTTCACCACCACCATGCGGATGGTCATGGGGATTCATGGCCGTACCCCGCACATGTGGACGCCGACCCAACCAACGCTTCCGACCAGCCTTGCCGATCTCGATATTCATATGGTCCAAGTTGCCGACCTTGCCAATCGTGGCTCGGCACGCCGCGGGAACCCGGCGAATTTCACCACTGGGCAAGGCAATTTGCGCCCAGTTGGCTTCCCGCGCCATCAACGTCGCGCTCGACCCGGCACTGCGACACAATTCGCCGCCTTGCCCTGGCTGCATTTCGATATTGTGAATCTCCGTGGCCAGCGGAA
This sequence comes from Pirellulaceae bacterium, assembly GCA_035327685.1. Lineage (GTDB taxonomy): Bacteria > Planctomycetota > Planctomycetia > Pirellulales > Pirellulaceae > BJ22. The sequence continues at coordinate 1,359 of DAOLCX010000549.1, forward strand.
TGTCCTTCAGCGGCAGCGCATTGCCCACCGTGGGAGGTGCCGTGGGCCCGTTCATCAAGGTGTCGCCGACCTTCAACCCGTCAGGGGCGAGGATGTAAACTTTTTCTCCATCGGTATAGTGCAACAAGGCGATTCGAGCACTGCGATTCGGATCATATTGAATCGAGTGGACCTGAGCCGCCACTCCGTCCTTCGCACGCAAGAAATCGATCTTGCGGTACATCCGCTTATGACCACCGCCCCGATGCCGTGCGGTAATAAAACCCTGGTTGTTGCGACCGCCGCGCTTCTTGGCACGACTCATCAAACCCTTTACCGGCTTGGCACCTGGTGTCAGGTCAGCAAAGTCACTTACTGAACCATGACGGCGCCCCGCGCTGGTCGGTTTGTATTTTCGAATTCCCATAACCTGCTATCCTGTCACTGGGCTCATCGCAAGACGAGCCAGCCGATTAATAAAAGTCAATCCGATATTCGCCCTGCAGCGTAACAATCGCCTTTTTCCAGTCCTTGGTCTCACCAATCTTGAACCGGTAGCGGCGCGACTTGCCCTTCCGCGTCTGAGTAGCAACTTTGGCCACCTTGACCTCAAACAATGTCTCAATCGAGTTCTTGATCTGCGTTTTCGTGGCTTGAGGATGAACTTCAAACGTGTACTTGGCGTTTTCTTTGCTCTCCGACTGGAACACACCTTTCTCAGTCACCAAGGGGCGCAAGATGACCTGATGGGGTTCGAGCTGAAGCCCACTGGAAGCCGTCTGATCGGACAACGTATTTTCTGTTGCCATAGTTCACCAATCCTCTCTAACGGAGCCCCACATCTCGCCTTACTCGCCTCGCAATTTATCCAATGCAGCCCGCGTGAACACCACACGCCCCGGCCTCAAGACCACCCAGGCATTCAAGTCATGCACTGGGGCGACCTCGACGCCAGCGATGTTTCGAGCGCTGCGGTGCAGGTTTTGATCGTATTGCTCAGTAGCGATCAACGTGGTCACGCCTTCTAAACCCATGGACCGCAACATACTGGCGATGGGCTTCGTTTTGGGCGCACTCATCGCCAATTGATCGATCACCGCTACTTGCTGGTCTTGGATTTTCCCAGCGATGGCCATGCGCGTCGCCAACCGCAAGGCTTTTCGCGGGAGTCGATACGAATAGTCGCGGGTCCGCAGCGCAAACGCATGCCCACCGCCTCGGCGAATATTCGTACGCTTGCCACCGGCCCGGGCGCGCCCCGTTCCCTTCTGCCGATACATTTTTTTGGTCGATCCAGAGACTTCCGCCCGAGTCTTGGTTTGACGAGTCCCTTGCCGCTGATTGGCCTGATACATGACCACCGCATCGTGCAGCAATTGTTTACTAATGCGCTCGGCAATCTGCTGGGGGTCGATATCGTAACTCCCCACCTCTTTGCCGTGCTGATCGTACATGGGCAAACTGACCATCGCGCTGCCTCCAGTCTCCATTATCGCTTGAGGTTCGTTTCGCGGATGACCAGCCAGCCGCCATTGGGGCCGGGGACTGCACCACGAACCAATAACACATTGTCT
>DAOLCX010000550.1:0-2893 GCA_035327685.1 Pirellulaceae bacterium
AAGTCGAAGTCATCGCCGACGGCAACAATGTGGCGCGACTAGGTACTGCTTCGCAGTCGAGTGTCGCTCATGGGGGCGTCCCCGAACGAGCCATTGATGGCAATCGCGAAGGGCGTTATGGAGCGGGGGGCCAAACCCACACCGCTGAAACGACAACCAACCCGTGGTGGGAAGTGCAACTCGCCGATCCGGCCCTCATTTCTGAGGTTCGAATTTTCAATCGGACCGAAGCTGATTTCTACAAACGCCTGGATGGCTTCAATTTGAGCATCTTGGATAACCATCGCCGCGTACTCGTAGAACTGCGCGATCAGACGGCCACGCGCAGGCCGCTGGAAATTCCCATCGTGTTGCCTCCGCCGAGTTCGTACATTCGCTGCGTGGCAATCAAAACGCTCAGTCAAGTCCCAGGACGGGAATCCGAAGCCTTTGCCGTCCTGGGCAGGATTGTATTGACGGAAGCTCCGGAGAACATGGTATGGACTGAAGCCGTGCTCGGATTGTCGCGTGTGGCGGGATCGCTGAGGGAAATCGAAAACGCTGAAGCCTTGGCAGATCGCTTATTGCAACATGTCGAGCGGACCGAAGCCAGGCACAGGTCGCAAGGGACTCCGGCTGTCGCCGCACAACTCGTCGGAACCTTGGCTGGCCATCTTCCGCCGGAAGAAGCCCAACGAATTCGCCATCGCTTGAGTGAAGTGGTCGTCCACGAATATCGGTTGGGAACCCGACCACATCGCATGGCATTTGACAAAACGAAACTGGTAGTCGAAGCCGGCCGAACGTTTGAGTTGGTCCTCGAAAACACGGACTTGATGCCGCACAATTGGGTACTGGTCGCACCCGGGAAATTGGAGACCGTCGGCGAGTTGGCGGAAGCCGAAGCCGCTCAGCCAGACGCATTGCAACGGCAATATGTTCCCGACTCTCCGTTTGTCCTGGCAGCCTCGCGATTGTTGCAACCTAACGATGCAATGCGGGTGTCGATGGCGGCTCCTTCCGAACCGGGTATTTACCCATATGTCTGCACGTATCCTGGACACTGGAGGCGCATGTTCGGAGCCCTGATTGTCGTCCCTTCAACTTCTGCTTATCACGCGAATCCCGATCAGTATCTGGCCAGTTTGGGTTTGGAGATTCAGGACCCGTTGCTGCTGACGATCAATCGGCAACAAACCGAGTGGCAATTATCGGATCTGGCTTCTAGCGTCGAGGACGAATTCGAAACGGGGCGCGATTTTGAAAATGGGCGACAGATGTTTAAGTTGGCCAGTTGCTTTTCGTGCCACAAGCTGCAGGGCGAAGGATACGAGCTGGGTCCGGATTTGTTGGCTCTTCCAGCCGAATGGTCTCCAATCGATGTGTTGAACCATATTTTGGAACCTTCCCAAAAAATTGATGAAAAATTTCAGACGCAGATATTCCAATTGGTCTCCGGTAACACCGTGTCTGGGATCGTCATCGAAGAAGATGACCAGACCGTAAAAATCGTGGAAAATCCGCTGCTAGAAGCGAGTGCGACGATGTTGCATCAGGACGACATCGATGCCCGGCGACTGTCGGACGTGTCAATCATGCCCAAAGGACTCTTGGATTCACTTAGCAAAGAAGAGATTTTAGACTTATTGGCATATTTAATCGCCGGCGGCGACGCCGATCACCCCATTTTTTCAGGAAAATAACATAAGGACTACGACGATGGCAGACGCCGCAATAGCTCATCCCGAAGAGTCGAATCCGACTTCCAGTCGGTGGTTGGTTTTGGTCATCTTGATAACGGTTTTGGTCATGGTGTTGTTTGTGAGCGGATGGATTCCTTGGCCGTGGGGAAACTCAAAACTGGCATTGCTCCAAGATTTGATTGCCGATGCCCGATCGCCCGATAATGATCAGCGGATTCCGGCCCTGTTGCAGCTTGGTCAACATCGAGAGTTTCTCCCAGATTCGCTCCCGGCCATCCTGGAGTCTCTCAATCATCGCGAAGAGTTGGTTCGCAATGCGGCTCGATTGGCAATCAAAGATTTGGGTGACGAAGTGGTGCCGCTGTTGAAGCCCTGGTTGGAAAGCGAGGACATCCAGCAATATGCGATGGGGGCTGAAGCGGTCCGCGCGTTGGGCCCGACCGCGGACGTGTGGACCGATCACTTGATTGCGCGGCTGGACCATGAAGATATGCGGTTTCGGTTGGCCAGCCTGTTTGCCTTGCGCGAAGTGGGGCCATCGGCCATCCGGTCCCTTGACGCCTGCATTCGATTGCTGGACGATCCCGAGTTCAATATTGTGATCAACGCCTGTCGCGTGTTGGCTGGGCTGGGGCCAGCGGCGAACAAAGCGACACCCAAAATCATGACGCTCTTGCCCGACGACGACAAGAACATTCTGTCGGTTCGATCCACCGCCGCAGAAACGCTGGGAGCCCTGGGGCCCGTGGAAGGGATCGACGTCGTGGGAGCAATTAGTGCCAAACTTGACGCTTTCTATCACTTGGAAAAGGAACGGGCCTTAATTGGTTTGGGTTACTTGGGAAAGGCCGCCGCTCCCGCGCTTCCGAAAATCAAGAGCCTGATGGGTGACTCCGCCGATCCGACCAATCAAACCTCGCGATCCGTGATGCCGCGGGCTGCTTTGACTTATTATCTGGTGTCTGGCGATCTGGAACGGACTTTAAGTGTCTTGGAAGCCCTGTTGGAGTCTCCGTCTTATGAAAACGAAACCATTTTGAGAATTGCCGAATTGCGAGACAAAGCGAAACCGCTAGTCCCTGGGCTCATCAAAAAGCTGGATGCAAGCGAAGAGTTCACGCGTGAGCAGGCGGTTTGGGCCCTCGCGGAAATTGGAGCCGCCGCAGCCGAAGCCATCGGCAAACTGAAACAATTGGCAGATCGCGACCCGG
>DAOLCX010000551.1:0-2893 GCA_035327685.1 Pirellulaceae bacterium
CAAGTCGTCTTGTTGCAGATCGAAACCCTGTGAGTGTCGCAGATCGATTCGTCCAAGCTAACGTGTTTCGTCGAACGACTTGCTCCACGCACTCTACATATTGTGGACGGTTACCAAAAAAGAAAGGCTGGTTGGCAGCGTCATAAAACCAACCAGCACTCTCTCTTGGCTGTACGTTAATGAACGGTGAGACGGCTTAGCGAACCACACGTTGTTGTGAGCTGCGAGGCGCCGCTTCAATGCGTTTGGGTGGCATCGGTGAACCGGAAACCATACCGCGTGGCGGCAAACGTTCGGGAGTGACCATTTCTGCCGACATCCTGCCAACCGAAGAAGGGTGGACGGAACGGCGCGAGACCGCGGAAAATTCCGTATGCGATCCGTGGCAATCGCAACCAGCTTGGCCGGCACCTGATTCCCAATGCATTGCAGACTCCGCAGCGATCGTCCCACCATCGCTGCAGCCGCAGTCATCGACGGGCAGATCGCAACACTGGCACAAACGGCGGCCATACAAATGGCGCAACAAAGTTCCGGGCTCCCAACAGAATGGTGTGCAGCGCACGGCACCGCCCACAAACTGGTCGCCGCAACAAGGATCGCAACAATCGGGTGGCGTGCTGATCCACTCCCCGTAATAGACTTCACCGCAGCCTCTGCCGCAAACCAGCGACCGTTTGGCTTGCCGCAGGCCATCCACAGGTCCGCGCGGGATGCGGGGCGGCCCAAAGCCACCCTCGCAGTCGTAACAACCGCTCAGTGCATTGCAGCCAAAGCCACAGCCCATCGGCGCACAGCAACCCGACGTTCCCAGTACAATCATGCCTAAAATGACTATCCATACTCGCATGATGTTGCCCCCCGGCAATCCGTTGTTAACTTTTACCGCTACCTCTTATGCCGCCTGAATGGTGACCCATGAGGTCGATGCCTTCAGGTTGAGCCCCCAACCGCATTCCCGGTTTCAGGATACAATGCGAGTTGTCTCGCCGTTCGCCCTCGAGGGCGCACGGTATGTGGATTCAGATTAGGTATCGGCTGCTACAGGCTGCCCGATCATTAAATCTTTCCTGACCGGCAGGGTTTTGTAGGGGTTCTAGTCCATGGCAACTCAGGCGCGACTGCGACAGCATGCTACCATCGCGATTTTGGTCACCAGTTTGAGTGTTGCGTTGGGTTGCCAGCCTTCGGATGCCAGGAAATTGGCGGGGGTCTGGGAATTGGCGGAATTGGCTTCTTTAGCGGAGCGCGTCAATCAATCGGACTCACTGCCAGACGATGACCTTGGCGGCGAAGCTCCAGCGTTTGCCGGAAACACCATGATCGTCCATTTTATCGCTGGTGGCACATTGACGACACGTACACAACTCGGTTCTATCGAACGCGACAAAACCGGCACATGGAGCGTGCTAGCGAACCAAACTCAAGAACAACCCACGCGCGTTGCTTTTTCTTTGGCTGGCGAAAGTGGCGAATTGGCAATTGAGTGGATCGATAACGACACTATCAAAATGGTTCCGCCCAATCTGCTCGGTTTGTCGATGAAGTTAACGTTTCGCAGGCGTTAGCGCAGGCACGGCGCCAAGATTGTTAACCGCTTGCGATGGACCGCGAGATCACCCGAACATCTGTCAACGATTCAGCTTGGAGGAATCGATTATGTTTCAGTCCAAAGTCAGCAGAGGATGGCATTTCAAGGCGGGCGCGAGCGGCTGGAAGACAGGCTGGACTGCTTTTCGCGTTGGGTGTCTCGGTACCTGCATCGGGCTCGGGCTGGCGATCGCAAGTCCCCACGCCGTTGGACAAGTGGTCAACTCGATTGGCGATCAGACTCCCGGAGCGAAGCCAAACCTGAGCCTGGTTGGGCTGTGGGTTGGTGTGTCTTATTTGGACGAGGAAAAAGTCACGGCCAAGTACAATCAGATTCAGGACCAAGCCCAGCGCGAAGCGTTTGTCCAGGCAGTGGAGTCATTTCTCTCCTTGGCCGTGGCAGTGAACTACCAAGCCAATGGTACATTGGAAAGCGATGCCGAGATTATGGATGCCCAAGGCGATACGATTCGAGAAGCGACTTCCGGTCAATGGCGAGTGGTTGAATCCAAGGGTTTAAAGTTGCTTATCGAAATCTATGAGCGGAGCCCCGAGGGCCAAGTAATTACCACGCGTAAACTCTTGCAGTTTTATGAAGACGGTGAACATTTGGCGACGCCCGTGGAGACGTCTGAATTATTAGCTGATCTGAATCCGTTGGTCATTTTTGAGCGAGTTCCGCCAGAAGTCGTCGCCGAGATGCAGAAGGCAGCCCTCAACGAAATGGGTCAACAAAAAATTGATCGCTAGGCAGCCCGCAAGAGTGTGGGTTTCATGTTCAGGTCAGGTGACAGCGCGGCCCGACAATCTGGGCTTGCGTGACCCTGAAATAGACTCGCGAAACGACTCTTTGGATCACGTCACGAATCACTCGATTTTCACAGGCTTCACCCAAGCGGGAATTCGGTTTGAACCCGTTTATTAACCCTTCAAAAGTTAACTTCGAATCTTTGACAGTGCCATCCGGTTCCCACGGCTATTTTTGATCCGTGACTTGTTTGCTAAGATTTGTCTGCCGTTGGAGAAGTCCAACCGGCAGGTTAAGATAGGGCCATGAACGAACCGACCAGTTTGGCGTCTCCCCGCGTGATGTTTGTCAGCTTCCTCTGTGTTGTGGCTGCCTTTGTGGTATGCTGGTTGAGTTGGGGTGTCGTTGCTTTAGTGTTGGCAGCACTTTTTTTTCCTGAGTCCTTTGAACTGCTGACGCGAGAAACGCTGGCCGGGAGTCAGACTGCCGGGCAGATGAACCAGGTGATGCCCGCGGCCTTGTATTGGAGCACCTCGGGGATACATGTCATTCTGT
>DAOLCX010000552.1:0-2891 GCA_035327685.1 Pirellulaceae bacterium
GGCGACGATTACCGCCAATGGCGTCACGCATCTGATCGCATTTTGGATGGGCGACCGAGGTTATGGTCCGTTTATAGTCCGCGAACGAAACCGCCGTGGAATGCAAGCTACAAGCGAATCGGGAGGCAGATGATGAGCGACAACACAAAGACCAAAGAACTGGTCTTAAAGCCGATTTTTCGGAACAACCCGATTGCCTTGCAAATGCTGGGGATTTGTTCGGCGTTGGCGGTGACCACGCAAATGGCCACTGCCTTGGTGATGTGTGGCGCTGTGATCTTCGTCACCGCCTTGTCCAACACCAGCGTGGCCTTGATTCGCAACCATATTCCCAGCTCCATTCGGATTATCGTGCAGATGACGATCATCGCCTCCTTGGTGATGGTCGTCGATTTGGTATTGCAGGCCTTTGCTTTCACCTTGAGCCAAAAGCTATCGGTATTTGTGGGTTTGATTATTACCAACTGTATTGTGATGGGCCGCGCTGAAGGATTTGCCATGAAGAACTCGGCCATCGATAGTTTTTGGGACGGGCTTGGGAATGGGTTGGGATACAGCGTGATTCTGATCCTGGTGGCTTTTTTCCGCGAACTATTCGGGACTGGGAAGCTATTGGGAATTGATGTTCTGTCGAACGGACACGTGCTGGGAGTTCCCCTGTTCAGTTACGAATGGTACACACCGAATGGACTGATGTTGTTGTCGCCCAGTGCATTTTTCTTGATTGGCGTTTTTATTTGGGTGGTACGAACGTTTTACCCAGATCAAATTGAAAAAGAGGCTTAATAGATCATGTTCGAATACGCCTTTGAACTGTTTCGCTTGTTTCTGCGCGTCGCGTTTGTGGAAAACCTGGCGCTGGCATTCTTCCTGGGCATGTGCACATTTTTGGCGGTGTCGAAGAACGTCAAGACCGCATTGGGGTTGGGCGTCGCCGTGATCGTAGTCCAAGGGATTACCGTACCTGTCAACAATTTGATTTATCACTTGATTCTCAAAGAGGGCGCCACGTTTGTCTCCGCCGATTTGACGTTTATGGGATTGGTGTGTTACATCGGAGTGATTGCGGCTTTGGTGCAGATCCTGGAGATGGTGTTAGACAAGTTTTTCCCGGCTTTGTACAACACGTTGGGAATTTTCTTGCCCTTGATCACGGTCAATTGCGCGATCTTGGGAGGCACGTTGTTTATGGTCCAACGCAATTATGACTTTACGGAGAGTTGCGTCTTTGGTTTGGGATCGGGTTTTGGCTGGGCGGTGGCGATTGCTGCATTGGCAGCGATTCGCGAGAAATTGCGGTATTCCGACCCTCCTCCGGCGTTGCGAGGTTTGGGATTGACGTTCATGGTCGTCGGATTAATGGCCCTTGGTTTTTTGGCGTTTAGCGGCATTTAGGCGCCCGGCCTTTACCAGTTCCCGGCTGTGCCCTGAGCGACTCGGTGTTGGGAACAACGATTGAAGATGTTGATTGAGTCAAGTTTGGAAAGTTGATACATGGGATCAGAAATCCTTCTGGCGGTTGGACTGTTCACCGGCGTCGTACTGGTTCTGGTGGCATTGATCGAGTTGGCGCGGCGGTGGCTCGTTCCCAGCGGCAACGTCACGATTGACGTCAATGCTCAAAAGCAGCTCTCGGTTCCGGTGGGAGGCAAACTTATGGGCGCCTTGGCGGACCACGGGATCTTTGTATCGTCGGCCTGCGGTGGTGGTGGCACGTGTGCCCAATGCAAGGTCACGATCTTCGAAGGTGGTGGCGATATTCTGGCGACCGAGCGGAACCATATCAACCGACGTGAAGCGCGCGAAGGCGTCCGATTGAGCTGCCAGGTTGCCGTCAAACAGAACATGCGCATCGAGGTGCCGCACGAAGCATTAGAGACTCGCAAATGGAAATGCAAAGTTCGGTCAAATCACAATGTGGCGACCTTCATCAAGGAGTTGGTCCTCGAACTTCCCCCCGGCGAAGCGGTTGATTTCAAAGCCGGTGGATACATTCAGATCGAAGTTCCACCGCATCAACTCCAGTACCGCGACTTTGAGATCGAACCTGAATATCATCCCGACTGGGACAAGTTCAATTTGTGGCAATTCGAGTCCAAGGTCGATGAACCCGTGTTTCGCGCCTATTCGATGGCGAACTATCCTGGTGAAAAAGGGATCATCATGCTCAACGTTCGGATCGCGTCGCCTCCTCCGCGCATGCCGAACGTTCCGCCGGGCAAAGTCTCGTCGTATATTTTCAATTTGAAACCGGGGGACGAGGTCACGATCTCGGGTCCGTACGGAGAGTTTTTCATTAAGGAAACCGATGCCGAAATGATCTATATCGGCGGTGGGGCCGGAATGGCACCCTTGCGAAGTCATGTCTTCGAGCTCTTCAAACGGATGAAAACGAATCGCAAAGTCAGTTATTGGTATGGCGGCAGAAGTTTGCGCGAACTGTTCTACGTCGAAGAATTCCGCGAAATCGAGCGGGAATTTCCGAATTTTAAGTTCCATATCGTGCTGAGTGAACCGCTGCCAGACGACAACTGGACAGGCTACACCGGGTTTGTTCATAAAGTTCTACAGGATGAGTATCTAAACAAACATCCGGCTCCAGAAGAAATTGAATACTATTTTTGCGGGCCGCCGATGATGAACCAGGCCGTCATCAAGATGCTGGATGAGTTGGGAGTCGAGCCCGAGAATATCGCTTTTGACGATTTCGGTGGGTAACCACTTGTTGAGCTTAGAATAGCCATGAAGCACGTCAGCCATTTGTTCGCGGCGCCTTTGCCGCCAATCTGCCACGGGCTGGCTTGGGGCACGCTGTTACTCGTGGCCATGTCGCTGAACGTGTGTCATGCTCGCCAAGATGACACTCCTCCCTTATACGAAATCACGGGTAT
>DAOLCX010000553.1:0-2891 GCA_035327685.1 Pirellulaceae bacterium
GAAATCGCATTGCATGAACTCGCGATACCGCCCCGCCTGGTTTTTCTCCCCGCGCCACACCGTGGCGATGTGGTACCGCTTGAAAGGCATGCCAATCTCATGGGCATGCTGGGCGACAAACCGGGCCAGTGGGACGGTCAGATCAAAGCGCAAACCGACGTGGCGATCGCCATGATCGAAGAACTGATACATCTGGCGATCCGTTTCGTCACTCCCTTTGCCTGCCAGGATTTCAAAGTACTCCAGACAGGGAGTATCGATGGGGGCAAAGCCGAACGAACGATACACGCGACGGGCCACATCGATCAACGCCTCGCGGGGAAGCATCTTGTCGGGTGGGAAATCCCGGAATCCCTTCAACACTCGCGGCTGAATTAACTTCGATGATTCGCTCATGAGGAACGACTCGCCGACGCCAACGTTCCGTTGCCAGATATATGGCCAATAATGGGAAACGGAGTCGGTCGAGGAGACCGAAAATGGGGGTCCTGCGGATCGGAATGGTACAGGGCATCCACGAATTCCTCGACCTGTTCCGCTAGTTCAAAATATCCGTCATAGGTATGATCATCTTCGTACTCGCAATTCTCCGTCGAATATTCGCGACAAATCAGAGGGCGGGTATCATAAATGCCACAGCGATGGTCGGGCTGTAAGTGCCGACATTCCGTATGCACTAACAAATACCAAACTCCATCGTCGATAAAGATAGTGGCCCGATCGTGCAACAAGTACCAGCGGATATAGCCGAATGCCTCCAGATTGGTGGGCTTTTCAATCGGCAAGGCAAAATAACGGCAACATTTGGCGGTACAAAAATGGCAAAGAATTTCACCTGCGGCCAGTTCATTACGCGGCTTTTTCAGCGGCGGCAAAGCATTCATGGATGATGTCAACTTCCTCGGTTAATCGGGTCCAAAACAATCTGCGAGCAGGCTGCCTGCCAGCCTGTTAACAATGTACCGCGCAATCCACGGAGGGCAAGTTGACAACTGACTCATTGTTAAACCTGACGGCCGTGTTCTTGCTGTTGGCGATCCTGCTGGCGGCCATCCATGCCGTGGAGCGCTTTACGCAACGATGTTTGATGCGCTGGCTGGGCTGGCGCGCCATCATGATTACCGGTTGGCTGGGAACTCCGGTTCATGAATTGAGCCACGCGCTGGCGTGTTGGATTTTCGGACATCGCATCGACGAGCTGAGGTTGTTTGCACCGGATGAAAGGACAGGAAAACTCGGTTATGTCAAACATAGCTACCGTGCCGGGAATCTGTGGCAAGAATTGGGGACGGTCGTCATTGCCACGGCCCCTTTGGTGGGAGGCTCCCTCGCGCTGTTAGGTTTGGTGGCCTTGTTCTACCCGCACGTGCTGTGGGAAGCATGGACGGCAAGCAACATGACGGCGCCTGGGACCATCGATCCTGAACCTCTGACCTGGTATTCCGTTGTGAGCCAAGTCGTGTCCGGAATTCTGAGTTGGTCCCATTGGGGGACGGTCCGGTTGTGGGTGTTCCTTTATCTCGTTTTGTGCGTCGGTTGTCACTGGGCGCCGAGCCAATCTGACTACCTGGGAGCCACACGAGGCGCCCTGTTGTTGGTGGTGATTGTTTTTGCGCTTGGTTTGTTTTTCTATTTTGTCCCCGCAGCAGGCGCGACGGCTGTTCAGGGGATGATCGCGGTAGGGTCAATGCTGGTCGCGTTAGGCTCGCTGTCGTTGAGCTTGATTGTCGTCGCGGCAGCATTGGTGTGGGGCATCTCTTCATTGTTTTCCTGGCCGCGCCATGAATAAACGCACACTGTTCCCAGGCGGCACCTCACCCTCGTGGTACCTGTTTACGAAAATGTAGAGCAATGGCCCTCAATTGCTCCAAACCCTAGCTGCGTTTACCATCGTCCAATAGATCCACAATTGAGGACCATTGCTCGACAAAATCGCCTTCCGCCAAAGTCCGTGAACGTTTACGGATAAAGTTTGTCCTATTGGCAGGCCGAACTATTATCTATTCGGTTTTTTCGGAATTGACGGGTTGACCGGATAGACGAAACTGGTAGCCTTAATAAGGAGAAGGGTGGACTTTCAACCGTACAAGTTTGTTGAGGTTGAAGTTGCCGTTTCCAACAATTTCCGGCGTTGTGGCCGAGTGGCTAGGCAGCGGATTGCAAATCCGTCTACGGCGGTTCGACTCCGCCCGACGCCTTGATTGATTGAGCTGGCGGCTGTTTCGTTTAACGACCAGCCGCGGGCGCCGTCCCGGAATCCTTCACTATTCAATTCCTCCAAGCGACAATCTCGCGTTGAACTACTCGGAATCGCACGGAATATTTCCAGGCGAATGATCTTATTTATTGTGACGCCGGCAGAATAGGCGGCGCCTGTGGCTTGCAGTTAAACGAGAAATCGCTACCGCTGCCGAACGGATGCCTCCTTCGGCCTGATGTTCCGCGCGATATCTAGTGCCTATCCCTGAATTACAAACCCGAAACGCAAACCAGTGAACCCTTGGTCAACGCGGAATCCCCGGTTTTGGGATAGCCTCTAAACCCGACGGCCGGTCGTCTCCACAGGTGGAATTTCGCCCACTTTTAATCGTCCGCGCTCGTCGGCCTGCCAAACTGCCCGGGATTCAACATCCACCGCAGTCAACCACTGTCCGCCAAAACAATTCGTATCGATCATCCAGATATGGCCCAGGTTCCGAATTTCCCCGCTCATCTGCGGCGTATGGCCGACGACCGCGATCTTTCCAGATTGATGTGCTTCAGGGACATCATCATAGATATGCTGCCAAAAAATACACTCGTCCGGCTGGTGCGGCAAAGGCAAATGCGGAATGTATCGGGCGTGGATAAAGAAATGGTTTTCCGTTTCTGCAAACCGCAGACAATGCCCC
>DAOLCX010000554.1:0-2889 GCA_035327685.1 Pirellulaceae bacterium
AGATTGCCCTACAACCAGAATCAAGGTGACCCAGAGTCCCGACCCCAACATTTTCGATGGAAGGTGGGGGCTAAGGTGACGGGTGGGTCTGCCCGCAGCCAGGACGTGATTGTTGTACTCCCCGTTCCTACCGATTGGCCGGAACAGCGAGTGGAGTTGATCGATCAACAAGTGTCGCCACAGTTCCAGAATTTTTCGTTTCGCACGGTTGTACCGGGAGCAACCCAGGTCGTCGCCCGCACCCCAGTGTTGACGCCCAATCAGGAACTGGAGATCGTGCTGACGTTTTCGGTCGAAGTTACACCTATCTCAGTGCCGACCGACACGGATGCCTTGCGTGTACCGCAGCGTATTGGCAAAGAGCTCAAACCATTCTTGGAAAACACGCGGGAAGTCTCATACCGCAACTCGAAGCTAACGGACTTGGTTCGCACGACGGTGGACCGCGAACAACCGGCGTGGGATCAAGTCCGCGTCGTCTTCGATTGGGTCCGCGAGAACATTGAATCGTTGGATCAGGCGCCGACCGATACGATCGATTGTTTCACAAAACGCCAGGGATCGCCGGAAGATATCGTCGGGCTCTTTGTGGCGATGTGCCGGAGCATCAAGATCCCCGCGCGGATGGTGTGGGTCGAGGGGACACAATACGCCGAGTTTTATCTGGTGAACGAACAAGAAGAAGGCCAATGGTATCCGGCCCACGTGCTGGGTCTGGCCGAACTTGGTTCTCTTCCCGAACCGCGTGTTATTCTGCAAAAGGGGGACTCCATCAAAGTCCCGGAGAAAGAACTCCCACTTCGGTTCATCCCAGAATTCGGTCGGGCCAAGAGTTCAGCTCCTTTGCAAATGTCGTTTTCACAAGAACTTCTTCCTGGCAGGTGAGATCGGATGTGCCGCAGGGAACCAACTCATCGCCCCATCCGTGCCGTTGCGATAGCCGCCCTGGCTATTGTCGTGATGTTGGCATGTTATCGTGAACTGCGTGCTCAAAACGCCGAAACGCGCGATGACGGAAATTGGTCGGCGACTGAGACTCAAGTGTGGATTGTGGGGGTTGAGATCACAAGTGTGGGGGTCGCGCAAAATGTCTCGGTGGCGTTTCCGATCCCGCAAGATTGGCCCGAACAAGGCGTGACGCTACTGGACCAACAAGTATCGAATCGCGTGGGGCGAGTGAAAATCGAATCGCTGCCGCCGGGGGCCAAGGTGGCTTCGGCGCGGATTGCGCAGATTTCGCCTGACGAACCAGCCCGCATCACGCTGGAATTCCAGATCGAGCGCCGGCATCATGCGGTCCCATCAAGTCAGGAGCAGTTCAGGTTCTTCCAAGATCCGCCACCAGGGACCGCGCAGTTTCTCAGACCGAGCCCTTACATTGAAAGCAACCATGTTCGCATCCGCGAGTTGGCGGAACGCATCCCGATTGATGAACAGGATTCGGCCTGGCGACAAACCGAGACGGTTTACGACTGGTTGCGCGAACAGTTTCCCTATCAATTCGATCCGGAAATCAAAACGTGCTTGCAGGCGATGGAACAAGGCCACGGCGATTGCGAAGAGTTATCGTCGCTGTTCATTGCAGTCTGCCGGAGTCGCGGCATTCCCGCTCGCGCAGTGTGGGTCGTCGATCACACCTATCCAGAATTCCTGCTGCAGGATGCTGCCGGTCAGTCGCAGTGGATTCCGGTTCAGATGGCTGGGAGTCGTTTGTTTGGAGAAATGATTGAAAGCCGTCCGATTTTGCAAAAAGGGGACAATTTCAGAATGCCCGGCAGCCAACAGAACACGCGCTACGCCCAACCGACCTTGGTCGCCCGCGACGCATCCGCCGGCTTGAGCTTGCAATTCTTTTGCCGCCCCAAAGAATGAACGGTTCCCAAGTATGTAGAACAATTGTCCTCAATTGTTCAGGACCCTGGTTCGGTTTACCCTGCCTAAACAAAGAGCCATTTCCTCAATTGTTCAAACCCCTCCCTGAGTTTACCATATTCGAGGAATGAGCAATGGAGGACAATTGCTCTACACGGGCGACAAATCCTGGTTATCCGGCGTCGCCAACGGTGAGATTCCGTGCTGACTCATGACAGGGAACATACGTGAAGATCTTGTTGGACCAAGAGCAGGTCAGGTCGGGCGTTGAGCGGTTGGCGCAAGAAATCGCGGCCACTTATGGCAACCATCCTTTGACCATCATTGGAATCATGACCGGAAGTGTCGTGTTGCTGGCCGACGTCATCCGCCAATTGGCAATGCCGCTCCGCGTAGGCGTGGTTCAGACCAGCAGCTATCGTGGTACACAGCGTGGGCCATTGACGATCAACGCAGAACTGATGCTCGACATTACCGGCCGCGACGTGTTGTTGATCGACGACATTTTCGATACGGGGAATACGTTGGAGGAGGTCAAACAATTGATGTTTGAGTTGGGGCCATCCAGTTTGCGCGCGGCCGTGTTGCTGAGAAAATCCGGGCGGCAAGAAGTGGGGGCACGTCCCGACTTTGTGGCCTTCGAGATTCCCGACGAGTTTGTCGTTGGCTATGGATTGGATTACAACGACGAGTATCGCAATTTGCCTTATGTGGCCGCCCTGGAACCGGCGGATTTACAAAGTGTTCGCGCATGACGTCGCCACGCACACTGCTGTTTTACCTGAACCATTTTTGGCCCGAGATCAGCCCCACCCAGATCGCGGCCACCCACACCATCGAGGCGATGGTCAAGCAAGGTTGGGATGCGCACGTGTTTGCACCGCGTCGCGATGCGACGTGGCCGACAGAGATCTCGTTTCGCGGCGCGACCGTACACCGTGTCCCGTGGCCGATGCGCGGACCTTGGCGGATGCGCCGCTACTATCACCAACTGGGATTGCATCTCGATGCCAGCTT
>DAOLCX010000555.1:0-2884 GCA_035327685.1 Pirellulaceae bacterium
TCAGATTAATCCGGAAAGTCGCGTCAAAGTCGCCGTCGGGCCCGCGCAAAAACAACTGGCCCAACACGGCTGGCGCGTGTTTCTGGTCAAGGTCCACAATCAGGGGGGGATTACTCCTCGATTGCGCGCGACCAGCCCCCACGCGGCGCCGCCTTACCAGGTCTCGACGGCGGCCAGTGAACCGCGCGCCTCCGTCAGCGCGGCCGATGTCGCCAACCGCTGGCTGGATGTGCAGACCTTCGACCATCAACCCCTGAACCGCGCGCTGTCCGGATTGGAAATCGAATATCGAGTCGTGCAAATTTACAGTCGCGAATCGGGCAAACGCGAGGCGACCATAGGATTCGACGTCGGCCAAGGGACTCAGGATCTCGGATTCCGCAACGAAATCGCGATTCTCTTCGATTGCTTGCCGGCCACCAAAGTCGTGTTGAACGTGTTGGATACCGACGGCCAGCCGACGATGGGGCAATTCGTGTTCCGCGACCATCTTGGCCGCGTCTATCCAGCCCGCTCGCGACGGCTGGCCCCCGATTTTTTCTTTCACGATCAGGTCTATCGAGAGGCCGGCGAACATGTGTTGCTGCCGCCGGGCCGATACGACGTGACTTTCTCGCGTGGTCCAGAGTACGCCATCTTGAACCGGCAAATCGAAGTCCCGGAAGCGGCCGAACACGCAGAGACGTTTCGACTGGCGCGGTGGATCAAGCTGGCCGACTTCGGCTGGTATTCCGGAGACCACCACGTCCATGCGGCGGGCTGTGCCCACTATGAAGCCCCGACACAAGGCGTCGGGCCGGCCGACATGATGCGACACATTCGCGGGGAGGATTTGAATGTCGGATGCGTCCTGTCCTGGGGGCCCTGCTGGTATCACCAGAAAGAGTTCTTCAACGGACAAGTCCACACGCTATCAACGCCCGACTACCTGATGCGATACGATATCGAAGTTTCGGGCTTTCCCAGTTCCCATGCCGGGCATTTGTGCCTGTTGAATCTGCGCGAAGACGATTACGTCTATCCCGAACCGGCGGACTTTGAGTGGAACTACGAAGGGGTATCGGGGCGGTTTGTCGGAACCAAGACCGAACGGATCGGCGAGTGGCCAAGTTGGACACTTCCCGTGCTCCAATGGGGAAAATCGCAAGGAGGCGTGGTCGGATTTTCGCATAGCGGTTGGGGCCTGCAAGTTCCCGGCGACCAATTGCCCAACTACAACCTGCCGGCGTTTGACGGGATCGGGGCCAACGAATACATCGTCGATGTCGTCCACGGTGCGTGCGACTTTATTTCCGCCGTCGATACGCCCATCATCTGGGAACTGAACATCTGGTATCACACCTTGAATTGCGGCTTCAACACACGGATTAGCGGTGAAACGGATTTTCCCTGCATCTACGGCGAACGGGTCGGCCTGGGAAGGTCGTATGTCAAAATCCCACCTGGTCAACCACTCGATTACGAAACGTGGATTCACGGAATCCGCGATGGCCGCAGCTATTGCGGCGATGGGCTGAGCCATTTGTTCGACTATCAGATTAACGGCTTGGGCGTCGGCGAACCTGGCGACAGCGACCGCCCGAGCGTACTTGCCGTGCGGTCCGGCGAGTCGCTGAAAGTCAACGTACGAGCCGCCGCGCTATTAGACGAACAACCTCGCGGCGACATTCACAGTCGGAGTCTGGACCAGCAACCGTATTGGCACGTCGAACGGGCGCGGGTCGGCGACACAAGGAAGGTGCCTGTGGAACTGATTGTCAATGGCCAGGTCGTGGCGCGGAAGGAGTTTGTGGCCGATGGATCGGTCAACGATGTCGAGTTTGAATATGCCCCCGAGAAATCGAGTTGGATTGCGCTGCGAATTTTCCCCAGTTGCCATACGAACCCGATTTTCGTCGAGCTGGACGAGCAGCCCATCCGCGCCAGTCGGCGGAGCGCACAGTGGTGCCTGGACGCCGTGGATGTCTGTTGGAACGCCAAACGCGGGATGTATCGCGCGCACGAGCTTACCGCCGCGAAGGCTGCCTACGAAACCGCGCGACAAACCTATCGGCGCATCCTGGCCGAGTCGCACGACGATACGGATTCAGCTCATCGAACTCGATAGACGGATCGTTCCGACAAGCTTCGAGCTGACAATCAGCTGAACTGCGGGCTACACACATTCGCGGACCGGCTCCATTGAGCCGACAAGTTCGTCGCGCTTCCCGTTCGGCACTTCATCCCACGCGTGGCGCGATCGACTGTGCGACTTCTCGAACCTGGCGATATCGTCGATGATCGGAGCCACTAATGCAGTCCATCCGGTTTGATGGCTGGCCCCCAGGCCCATGCCCGTCTCTGCGTGGAAATACTCGTGAAACAGCACGAGGTCCCGCCAGGCCGCATTCCGACCATACGGTCCGTTTGGACCATGACAGGGCCGTATGCCATCCTCGTCCGCGCAGAACGGCGAAGCCAATCGGCGACGCAGTACGTGGGCGACTTCGCCGAGCGACATCAATTTACCCGAACCAGTCGGGCATTCGACCTGCATGCTCTCGCCGTAAAAATGGTCGTACTGCTCGAGTGCCTCAACAATCAGGTAATTGACGGGAAACCAAATCGGCCCGCGCCAATTCGAATTGCCTCCGAACGCCCGCGTGACCGATTCTCCCGGCACGTAATCGACGCGGAACTCCTCGCCGCGAACTTGGAACACGTACGGCTGGTGCTCGTGGTATTTCGATAGGCTGCGAATTCCAAACGGTGAAAGGAATTCCGTCCCGTCCAACATCAGTTGTAACGCTCGCTGTAGTCTCTCGCGCGAAGGGATTGCCAATAAGTGGTGAGCGTGCCGATGATCGTCAAATACGGTCTCGAAATATGAGATCGACTTGGCCAA
>DAOLCX010000556.1:0-2870 GCA_035327685.1 Pirellulaceae bacterium
GCGATCGAGCAGCGACTGGAACTATATCAGGCCGGGAAACCATTCCGGCTGGCTCAGGATTGAACACGGCCTGTTGGGTGTTAGCTTAAGGCCAACAACCGGTCGGCAGGCGTGTGTTTCCACACCCCAGCACGGTATCGAGAGGGTTAAGCCCGGGTTCGACCTGGTTCCGATCGCTGAAGTAAATCGCGTCGCTACCGATGACGGCGGATCGCAGGCAAAGAATGGCTCCATTTCCCAGAACGCCGTTGATCCGACGTCTTTGATGATTTCCGCTCATCCCAGCAATGCCGGTGCACGATGACACATCGGCTAGGAGAAGTCGAGACCCAAATCCATGCTGACATGGACCAACGTATTGATCTCCTTCGTCAAAGTAACCCAGGTTGATGGCATAGTCACCACACATTCTTCTGCTGCGCGCGGCAAACTCCAGCGGACAAGGGATATTTTCGATCTCCCGGATGTTAGGAATTTCGCTGCGGTCGCAATCTTCACCCAATCCGGGGCAATGAAAAACGCGCGAGTGTTCGACATATTCCGATTCGACCAAAATCGGAGCGAAAACACCTACCATGTTCAAACGCCCTGATCGGGGAACAACCAAATATCTACCATCGTGATCCTGAGAAAATGCGCTTAACCCCATGAACACCTGACGCAAGTTATCTTGGCAATGGGTCAAGCGACCATTAAAGCGAACGACTGCCAAGGCAGGCATCAATAGCGAGCCGACAATCAGAGCGGCCGAGCAGGCGAACGCGACATCCATCAACGACAACCGACGCGGAGTCGCCAACTGGTTCCCGCCCCAATGCTGAGGCAGCGCCACAGCGTTTTGACGGCGTTCGGAAAGTGCCCTTCGCGCGACCGCTTGAGTGAGCGGAAACTGCGTGCCCGGATGATCGCTCTGCTCGACGGCGCGTGGCAGGGTTCTTTCCACGACAGCAATCGCCTGGCAAGTTCGACGCGCCAGACCGGGCGGGGGGCCGGCTGGCGCGTCGATGTATTCGAGCGGACCGATGCTGGCTTTAATCGCCAGCAACTGGTCTTCAGCTTCAGGATATGCGTCGATCCATTGTTGGACCTGGTTTTGTTCAGCGGCGTCCAATGCCCCTAGAACGTAACCCAACAAGTCCTCATGTGACGGTTGATTCACGGTTTGTTAATCCACTTGGTTCGTTTTCCACACTTCTCCTAAACGAGCGATCGCGGCGTGAATCCGACTCTTGACCGTCCCCACTGGCAAATCCAATACTTCGGCTGCCTCGCGGTACTTCATCCCTTGGAAATAGACCAAGTGGATCACCGAGTACATCGACTCGGGTAATTGGTCAAGCGTTTGTCGGACGAGTTCCCTGCGTTCTATATCCACACAATCATCCATGGGATCTCGTTCACTTGATTCAAGCAGATCGGCAACGCGGCCAGTCTCCTCGAATACATCGTGCTCGGCATGGGCATCCAAACTGACCATCCTGTGTCGTTTGGTACGCCGCCTCGCATCTATCGCCTGATTAGTCGCTATTGTATAAAGCCACGGACGAAGCCGACGATCCGACTGGAATTGGTCACACTTCAGATGAACCTGCAGGAAGGTCGCTTGAAAAGCGTCCTCGGCCATCTCTGTGTTTCCCAAATAGCGTCGCAAATAGTTGAACAATTCCCGTTCGTAACGGTACACCAATTGCGCAAAGGCCTCTCGGTCTCCCGTTTCGCGGTAGTTGATCAACAATTGCTCGTCGGTCACTGGATTCTCTTTCGCTGCAAGTTGTCGGGCAAAATTAAAATCCAGATCGTTGATGGTGGCTTGCATTTTCCATTACGCACTATTTTAGCCAAGGTTCGGATTTGGGCAAACAGTTTGCCGAATTCCCCGAAAATTGGCCAATTGGTGGCGTCTCCTCCGTGTTAACTGATTAAACTGTTTCGGAAACCATTCCGCTGCTCAAATTGTCGAATCGACCCGTGACGCCTTTGGTTCAACTCCCGTTTGACAGGCGATTTTATAGGACTTACACTGCCCACCGGATCGACGGGACTTTTAAGCAAAAGCCATGCCATCCGGAAAAATCCGATGAATCGAACCCCATATCGCTGGGCAGCTAGCGGTGACATCAACGCGTTTTTCGGCCTGATGTTGGACAATATCGCGGGACTGATCCTGGCACTGACCCTGCTGTCGGAAGTCTTCAAGTTCCCTGTAGATTTTGCAATTCGTTACATGGTCCCTGGAACCGCTTTAGGGGTTCTGATTGGCGACTTGATGTATTTTGTGCTGGCATTTGTACTGGCGCGCAAGACCAATCGATCTGACGTGACTGCCATGCCGTTGGGGCTCGATACTCCCAGCACCATCGGCATGGTTCTGTTCGTGGTTGGACCTGCCTACGCATCGGCATACCAGCAAACCGGCGACGAAACACAAGCGGCCATGACGGCTTGGCATATCGGCATTTGCGGGATTGTCATTACCGGATTGATCAAGCTGGTGTTGGCATTTTTTTCTGGATGGGCACGGCGCATGATTCCACGCGCTGGATTGCTCGGCTCGCTGGCGGCCATTGCCCTGGCGATTATTGCGTTTACTCAAATGACGGAATTGATGTTTAATCCCATCGTCGGTTTCGCTTCGTTGACCATCGTTTTGATCACTTTGATTGGCCGAAACAAATTGCCTTTTAGAATCCCCGGCGCGCTGGGCGCCGTTGCTGTGGGGTGCTTGATTTGGTACTTGATGCGCGGTTTCGACGGGTGGTTTGGAACCCAACTTTTATCGGCGACGGGTGAATCGCAACCTGTAGTTTGGATGCCCCAAGAATGGTTAACCGTATTCAGTTTCGAATGGTGGCAGTCGATGCCGGCCGCCT
>DAOLCX010000557.1:0-2869 GCA_035327685.1 Pirellulaceae bacterium
GACGCTGGTGATGCGCGAAGGCAAACCGGTGATGGCGGTGAGTGTGGCGGGGGGCGATCAACAAGATCAGGCATCTTTGCAAGTCGTCTTGAATCGACTGGTTTTCAACATGGAGACTCAGGCGGCCGTGCGCACCGCGCGCTTCGGCACAGACCACCATATCAACTGGTTTGGTCATGCCCCGGCAAATCTGGGGTCCTTGACCGCGCCGCGCGAGTTGCCGGCCGAAGTGATCGATGGATTGCGATCGCGGGGGCATCAGGTGACCGTCGGTCGTCCCTCGGCGTCCGCGGTGATCTTGACCATCGATCCGGAGAGTGGTTTGAAACAAGCGGCTGGAGATCAAGGCCGTGCAGCAGCGGCCTATTAGGGCCCCCTCTCCCAAACCCTCGCAGCCACCAAGAGTTGCAACCAATGTCAGTTCAAGAGTCAATCAACAATCGCGCAACTCTTGGTGGGGGAGACGGGAACAAGAATCATCACCGCGAATCGTCGCCTTTAATCATCACCGTTCGACAGCCCAGTCCTACGGCGAGGTCACGAGGTATCACAAATCTGAAAGAGGCTTCCGACACTCTCAGTTCTAGTTCAGAAATCGGCGTCTAGTACAATTCGGTAGCGCGCTTTGCCGGCGCGTAAATGATCAAAAGCCTGATTGATTTTGCTCATCGGAAAATGTTCGACTTGTGGCAAAATCTGATGGCGAGCCGCGAAACGCAACATTTCGTCAATGTCGCTGCGCGAACCCGTCGGCGAACCCGATACCTGTTTCATGCCACCAATCAGGCTGAACGCCGAAATCTCCATGGGCTCTAATACCGCACCCACCACATGCAGGCGGCCTTGCGGTGCCAGTGCCGCGATCAGGGTTTCCCAGTTCATGGGGACGTTGACTGTTACGATGATCAAGTCCAACGAGCCGCGCAGAGATTTGATGGCGGATGGATCTCGGCTGGATAGGACGCGGTGCGCTCCCATCGCTCGCACTTCATCGAATTTCGATTCACTGGACGAAAGTGCCACCACTTCGCATCCCCAGGCTCGCGCGAACTTGACCGCCATGTGGCCCAAGCCGCCGATGCCGACTACGGCCACTCGGTGCGTCGGCAAGACATCGAATTTCAAGAACGGTTCAAAAACCGTAATCCCGCCACACAACAGCGGTCCGGCAGCCGATGGATCCAATTCAGGTGGAATAGGAATGGCCCACAACCAATGAGCGCGGACGCGTTCGGCGAACCCTCCGTGCCGGGACACAATCGTTCCCTGGGCACTCGAACACAATTGCTGCTCTCCGCAGAGACAGACTTGGCAATGCAGGCAACTGGCGGCGTTCCAACCGACTCCTACCCGGTCGCCAAGCTTTAACCCGCGCACCTGCGGTCCGACCTCGACAACCCGCCCGATGACTTCATGCCCACCCACGAACGGGTATTGAGTCATGTTCCAGGCGTTGTCGAGCATCGACAAATCGGAATGGCAAATGCCACAATACTCGACGGCAATCTCAACTTCTTCCGGACCTGATGGTCCCGGAGTAAAGCTCGCCGGCTCAAACTTGCCTGACTGTGAACGAGCTGCCCAACTTCGAGTTTCAATCATGGTTGCAATCCGTTAAAGCCGTTTGAAATGCTGCTAGGGTTCGATGCCTCTGTCAGATGTTTTACCGCAAGTTGTTGGATACGTTTCACCATCGCATACAAACCATTGCGGCGCTGGGGACTGAGATGCTGATGCAATCCAAGTTCCTTAAAAACTTCGTCAGGGTCAGCGGTTAAGATCCCTTCAGGTGTCCGCCGATTGAACAGGGCTAACAACACCACAATCAGACCTTTGACAATCAATGAATCGCTGTCTGCCAGAATCTCCAGTGTCACGGGTGGACCAAGGTTGACTTGAGCCACCAGCCATACCGTACTCATGCAGCCATGCACCAGGTTGCATTCCATGCGGTGGGCATCGTCGAGCGATTGCAACTGCCGACCCAAATCAATCAGGTAGTCATACCGTTCATCCCAATCAGCCAATTCGGCCAATTCGCTGCGCAGCTCAGGCAAGGTCGGCGGAAAACTGGGAGCAGTCATTCGTTACTTCGTCAAAATCAGTTTGTCTTGCCGCGTGCGGCGGAGCCGATAAATCTGGCCTTGGTGTTCGATCCAGACTTCATCGCCGCAGCGGACCAACGCATCAAACCGTATGACCTTGGGCAATGTCAACGGGCGGTCGGTCGCAGAGGTCTCGGAATCCCCTTCAGGCGTGAGCGCAGCTCCTCCTGGCTCCTCATCCGGCGGTGGCGTGTTAGTTCGGTTTTCCGTGCGATCATTCACTGCATTGGTCCCCCAAAGGGGTCGGGAGTCTTTTATCAAGTCGGCGAAACGCTCCAACCATGTTGCTGGGAACAGCGACCTGAAAAAGACTCTCGTCCCCCTTGCGTGCGCCCCAAATATCGGTACGATTGCCTCTGTTGAGACTGAATCTCAACAAACATCGCGTCGTTATTTTACGCGAAATCGAGGACTCAGCAAGCCATTGGAAAGCGTGGGGAACCAGTTTCCCGCTCATCCTAGCCAGCCAGGCTCGACGGCCGGCGCGCGGAACCGCATCGGGGCCGCGCCCGGAAAACAGTTTTGTTGTTCTGGCATCAGAAAGGATGTTTTCCCATGTCTGTTTTTGAATTTGTGGGCTTGAAGAGTGCACGTCAGCTTCGCCGATCGGGCCGGCCGGCATTTACGTTGATCGAATTGCTGGTCGTTATTGCCATCATCGGGATTTTGATGGGCCTGATGTTGCCGGCTGTTCAAATGGTGCGCGAGGCGGCCCGCCGAGTATCGTGCCAGAACAACTTGAGGCAGTTGGGTCTGGCCATTCA
>DAOLCX010000558.1:0-2868 GCA_035327685.1 Pirellulaceae bacterium
GGAAATCATGAACTTCTTGCAATCGCAGGAACAGACACGCACCCGGTTTGGTTCGCTGGAATTTGGCGTATTGGTGCAGAACGAGGCCAATCCCTGGACGCGGATGGTGTATGCCGGGCCCAACCAGCCGATCGCTCCGATTAGTGATCCCTATCGGATGCATGACAAAATGCACGGGTCCATTAAGACTCGCGAAAGCCTGAAGGATGTGCTGGACCTGGTCAAGGAAGACTTGGACAGGGTGCCGACGCCGGCCGCAGCGAGATTCTTATTGCAAGCCCACCGAGAATGCATTGATGGTATGCAGCGCGATATCGATTTGGCTCTGCAGCAAAGCGGAACGCTGGTCCCTATCACCTTGCCCGCCAATGTGCCGTTAATCAACGACCGCATGCCGGACATCGCGCAGATGCAAATGGACCTATTGGTCAACGGATTTGTCAATGACTTGAATCGCATCGCGACGTTGCAATTCACTCAATCCGTGGGCGAGCCCAAAATGCGGTGGCTGGATGTCCCGGAAGGTCACCACCATCTGTCGCATGAGCCGGATGAGAACCAGGACGCGCAAGATAAACTGCGGCGGATCAACACTTGGTATTGTGAACAACTGGCCTATCTGGCGCGGAAGCTGGACTCGATCCCTGAAACCGGAACGAACCGTTCGCTTCTGGACAACACGTTGATTGTGTGGACGAACGAATTGGGGCATGGGAACTCGCATACATTGAATAATTTGCCGATGGTCCTCGTCGGAGGCGGGTTTGGGTTTGAAATGGGACGGTATATCAAAGTCGATCGAGTCTCGACGACGCGGCTCTGGTTGGCAATTGCCCACGCGATGGGGCATCAAATCGACACCTTCGGACTAGCGGAATTGTGCCAGGACGGCCCGGTGCTGTTGTAGCGGGTCAACGATGCCGATGGTATGCCGATTCACCAACTGTTGATGCATCAATTTGATTGAATGGAGGTTTGGTTGATGGTCGGCATGAATTCGGCCGTTGTCACCCCCATGGATACGTAGATACCAATAAAATGATCGACGGACATCTCGACGGGTTTGACCAGATGTGTCGGGATGAAAATCAAGCCGCCGCCGAATGGTATTGGGGCCGTGGGGATGATGACGACATGATAATCCTGGCCATCGATGGATATGATTTCTGGCGAAGGCATCAAGGCGAGCACGCCCGTTCCGCCGGTACCGCCAAAATAACAAAAGACCACGCTCATTGCTTTTAGCTTGGTCTCATCGGTACGGTCAAACATGCTGACCAGTTGTTTGAGGCTGCCGTACAGATTGCCGACGATGGGCAGGCGTTTGAGCAGCGTATCAACCAGCCCTTGAATGATCTTCTTGGCACCCCATTTAAGGAGGAGGCCAATACCGAGGAGACTCAGGACAACCAAGGCGATGCCGATCAGGTATCCGAAGGCCCCTTCGAACCCAAAACGCATTCCGACGGACGCCAACAGTCCGCCCAGAAATGTATTGGGCCCAAACAGATCTCGCAAAAATGACGTCACCCACACGACGATGGCGATGGTCAACACCAACGGCAACACGGCCAACAACCCGGCCATGAAGAAACCAACCAATTCTCGCCAGCTATTGCGAATGTAACGCCACATGGCTTGCCTTTCCGAATCGACTCATTCCGTGCGGTAATCTCTCACGACATTGTAATACAATTGCCGTCAAATGCCGCAATACGCCTTTGCCAGTCTCAAGTCGTGGACCGAATGCGTATCGTGAACTATAATCAAGGACTAGTTGGTCTTACCTGCCAACTTGATTTAACTGCGGCATCGGAAACAGTTTAATCTGTTTGCCCATCAAATAACTCGGCGCTATCAGCATCTGACCACACATGTCAACGGGACTCTGGCACAAGTTTGGGCGCCGTTTTCGGCCATCGATACGGGCGTGGATCTACTCGCTGGCCGTGGTATTGGTGGCGATCAGCGTGCTGGCGATCTTGGCGGTTTGGAAGTTCTGGCAAATTCAACGTGCCAAGGCCATGCCGCCACCTCCCGAATCGCCTACGGCGGTCCAAGTGGTTCTGGCTGAGTCCATTCAGTATCAGAACTCAACCACATCCATTGGGACCATCGTCGCCCCTCAATGGATCGTAGTCAGTAACGAATTACCCGGAACGGTCGCTGAAATTCGCAATGATCAAGGCCAACCCATTGACGCCGGGGACTTGATATTCAGGCTTGACACGCAAGTGGAACAAGCACAGTTGGACGCCGCCCGCGCACGACTCAAAATCGCCGAGTCCGTATGGCGGCGCACCAGCCATATGGCGGAGAGTCGGGCAGTGGCCGAACTGGAGCTGGAGGAGGCCGCATCGCAGTGGCAACAGGCCCAAGCGCAGGTCGCCGAATTAGAAGCTGTCATCGCCCGAAAGCATTTCCGCGCCCCATTTCGTGGAAAGCTGGGTATCATCGACACACACGTGGGACAGTATTTGCCCGCTGGATCATCGATTACCACGCTGCAGAGTCTCGACGACTATTTGTTGGTCGAGTTCATGATCCCGCAAACC
This sequence comes from Pirellulaceae bacterium, assembly GCA_035327685.1. Lineage (GTDB taxonomy): Bacteria > Planctomycetota > Planctomycetia > Pirellulales > Pirellulaceae > BJ22. The sequence continues at coordinate 2,556 of DAOLCX010000558.1, forward strand.
GTGTCCTCGTCCATTGAACTCGGAATGGAAGTTCGCGTACTGTATCGAAATTCGACTTACGCGGCTCGGATCGTCGCCAAAGATGCCCAGGCGGATCGGCAAACACGAAACGTCCGTTATCGGGCTCGACTTGACCAGCCCCCCACTTCATTGCTCCCCGGCGATTCCGTGCAGGTCGCCATTGAATATGGACCTTTGATTTCGCTTCCGGCGGTTCCCAATGTGGCTGTGCGGTATTCTCCTCAAGGGGCTTTTGTGTTTATAGCGGAGACAAAACTCGCCGGGGAACTGGGCGATCCCGCCCCGGCCGTAT
>DAOLCX010000559.1:0-2865 GCA_035327685.1 Pirellulaceae bacterium
AATCTGGGCTGTTAAGATGCCGGAATTGTCGCGGCATTCTGTTCCGGCTGAAGCCGACGAGTACCCGTATTGTCCTTGTGACGAGGTCGTCGTTTCATCCGTGGAAATCAACTCTCGGCACGGCACCGGCTTGTTGATCCAGTACCTGGTCGAGGATTTCAGTCGGGTCGCGACGGTCAATTCCAAGCGGGTTTATAATGGCGAACGGGTTCGCTCAGCGGCCCATTTTTTCTTGCCGGACCCCGATGCACCTCGCCACGAGATCTACCATATCGTGCATCATTGGTTTCGGAAATCGCCGCCTCAGCGGGCTTACGTAGTCCCGTTTTTCGAAAGCGATTTATTGATCGGCATGGCATTGAAGGACCTATTCCGGACGCGGATCGGTCTCCATATCATGGACGACAATTGCCTGTACGGAGGTCCCATTCCAAGCGGAACTTGTGAAGAGGCGATTGACAAGGCCGATCTGGTGTTTGCTATCTCACCGGAGATGCGGCAGGCTTATGAACAGCGATTCGGCAAGAAGGTTCTGATGTTGCCGCCGATCGTACCTGCCGAGTTGATTGCATCAGAATTGGTCACGCCTGTGGCACCTCCTGCTCCGGCTCGAGGTCCCGCGCGATGGTGGCAAGCAATTCGACGTTTGTGGACCGGGCGTCGCGCATCGACACACGACCAATCACAGCGCGGAATTCTGGTTGGAAACATATGGGACCGCAGTTGGTTGCAACTGTTGCGCGACACGATTCGCGAAAGCGGGCTGCAAATCGACTGGTTCAGCAACAACCCCGAAGCGGTGTGGCTCAAGGGATCGACACAAGACCTGGCCAAAGACGGGATTCATTTGCAACCGGCCCTGTGGGGCGAAGAACTGGTCGCCGAATTGCGCAAACGCCCCTTCGCGATCATGCCGACCGGGCGACTGGGGCACGACGAGCAGCGGGAGAGCATTGCGCGGCTAAGTCTTCCCAGCCGCGTTCCGTTTGCGGTGGCGTCGTCGCATTTGCCGATTGTGGTGATCGGCAGCGAGGACACTTCGGCGGCGGGGTTTGTTCATCGATTTCAAATTGGCGCGACGGTGCCGTATGATGGTCAAGCCTTGAGGTCAGCAGTCGAGCAGGTGGTGCAACCCCAGATTCAACAAGAGATGCGGGCACGGGCGCGGCAGATCGCGCCTCAGTTTTCCGCCGCCGGTGTAGGTGCCTGGCTGTGGAAGTCGCTGGACCAAGGCCGATTGATCGACCAGCGTTTTGAAGATTTGTTTCCGGTTCAATCCGGTGACTTTCAATGGTATTTCGACGCTTCACCACCGCGCGGTATCAATTGGTCGTTTCGCTCGACCTGGCAAATGCTCAACCGCTTGCGCGGACAGGGACTGGCTCCTCAGATTATTGTCGATGTGGGAGCCTCGACTGGCATCTGGTCGTGGACAGCATCTCAAGTCTTCCCGGAGGCCCGTTTCATTCTGGTCGATCCATTGTTTTCTGTTTACGGCGCTGATCGCAGCAATTTTTATCTCCAGCAGTTGTCGAATCACCAGGTGGTGGAATCAGCCTTGAGCGATCATTCGGGTGAGACCGAAATTTTGATGTCCGATGACCTGTATGGATCATCCTTGTTAAAAGTGGACCAAAAAATGCGCCAATGCCAACGACGAAAGGTGCAATTGATGACACTCGACCAGCTGGCGCAACAGTGCCAGCTGAGCGGACCGACACTGTTGAAGATTGACGTCCAATTTGCTGAACATTTAGTACTTATGGGAGGGCGCCAGTTTCTCCGCGATCATGTAGAGGCAATGATCATGGAACTGACATTGGAGCGCGAACACCCTCAAGCTAAAACATACCGGGAAATGTTAGACCTGGCTGAAGAATTGGGTTTTGGCCTGGTCGATGAGACCGAAGGCTGGCGCAATCCGCAAAATGGGCGGCTGGAGCAAAAGGACTCGGTATTTTTTCGCCGAGATCGGTTGGCATTGCAGCGGGCCGCTTAGTGCTCACCGACAGACCATTTGGACCCGACGTCTCGGTTCTCGACAAAGATGAACTTTATCGATCCGCAATTGAACGTGCTTTGACAGTCAGCGAATGTCGCCTGAATATGCCATGATCCAAACACGCACAACCACTGGGCGCATTTGCGAGCCGCTGTATTTCTTGCATATTCCCAAGACGGCGGGGACCAGTGTCCGCTCTTGGTTGCAAGAACTGTTCGGATTCCACGATTGGCTCCCCTGTCATATCCTCGATGAGGTGAAACGCAAAACTCGTGAAGAGATCAACGAACACGTTTTCTTCAGTGGGCATTTTGGCTGGCACCTGCTGAATTACCTGGACGAAACGCCGCGCGTCGTGACCTGGCTGCGAGACCCAGTCCAGCGCGAATGGTCCACCATCCGATTTAACCGCTCACGATTCAACGAACTATCTGAGATCGCGGTAAAGAATAACCGCCTTGATTGGCTGGAGTATTTCGAGTTTGTCAAACACGCTTCGACACGTGAGATTTTGGAATCTAAATACTATCTTGGCCATGCGGACAACTTTCAGGTGCGGCATTTGGCAGGTCTGGCTCCACGCACCGAAGCCTGTGTCGTCGATGAGCACGTGCTGGAGATTGCCAAGCAGAATTTGCAGGACATGTTGGCGTTCGGGATCTCCGAGTGGATGGGACCATCCGTCGATTATTTGAGCTTTAAACTCAACCAGTTTCATCGACCGATGAATCACCGGCTCAATGTCGGTAAATCCGTGTCAACTCAGCGCTCGGCGGATTTAGCCCCCGAAGATATCGCCCTCATGCGGCACCTCAATCGATTCGATCAAGCCCTGTATGAATTTGCTTGCGGGTTGTTTATCG
>DAOLCX010000560.1:0-2864 GCA_035327685.1 Pirellulaceae bacterium
ATTACCGCTGAAGGCAATTGAGCGATCCCTTCGGCGACGAGTGACTGGCTTTCTCCAAACCGTTCACGGTACTGATGGCCAGGCCTGGTTCTGGTGCGTTCCGCAAGTCGTCTTGTTGTAAATCAAAACCCTGTGAGTGTGGCCCAGATGGAATTCAACTCGTACGTTTGAGGTTCCGCGGATCCCGAGATGCTTCGACAAACCTGTAGTTCACAAAATGGCCGGACCGCCGCTGCGTCAGGAATGCAGATGCACTTCTCGTTGAGGGTAGGGAATCTTGATCCCCGCTTCGGTCAGCCTGGCGAGAATTCGGCTGTTTAATTCGTGCCGAATCCGAGTGCGTGATTCAAAGTTGTTCGTATAGCACCGAACCAAAAAGATTAAAGCACTGTCGCCAAAGCGGTCAAACAACGCTGACGGCTTGGGTTCAGCCAATATGTCCGGGTTCCCGGCAACTTCGTCCGCAAGCAAGGCGCAGACTTGTGCGGGATCGGCGTCGTAACTGACACCGACTTCGAGCACAAGCCGACTGGTACCGTTACTCAACGTCCAATTCAAAAGCGTACCCGTGACCAGATTCTTATTGGGGACAACTAATTCCTGGTGATCAAAATTTGTAATCGTCGTCGCCCGCATTTGAATTCTCGTGACCACCCCAGTCTGGTTGTCCAATGTCACCACATCGCCCACACGGACCGGCCGCTCAAACAATAAAATAATGCCCGACACAAAATTGGCAAAGATTTCCTGTAGCCCAAAGCCCAGGCCGACCGACGCGGCAGCCACCAGCCAACCGTATTGAGACCAGGCGATACTCAAAAAATTCAAGGCCACAATTAAACCCACAATCGTGATGACGTACCGGATCAACGTCATCGCCGCGTAACGTGCGCCGGCGTCCAATCGCAAGAAGTTGTGAAACACCAGGTTCAACACACCGGGCAAGTTTTTCGTCAACAGAAAGACCACGACCAGGATGGCCAGGGCGTACACCATGTCAGCCAAGGTCACAGGTATCGTCGCTTGCCCCACCGTGGATTCCCACAACTGCACACGCCGCAGCATCCCCAGCGCCGGCAAGACGTCTTGCCAAATCCACCACATGGTCATCAGCCCGAAGATGGTCAGCAGAAAAACCACCACTTCTTTGGCTTGCTGACTGACCGACGCCAAATCGATAGCGGGCGCATCCTGCAATTCGATATTCGTCGGTGCCGTGCCCGAACTCCCGCTGGCCCCCGCCAATTGCTGTGCGCGCAACTTGCGAAGCTCCTCGATCGCAATCACCCTCCGCCGGATCAACAACCAGCGAAACGCCAGCCCGCAAATCAATATCAACGCCACGGCCAACACGGCAGTGCGTTCCAAACAACCGGCCAATTTGTACGCAGTGTAGTAATAACCGGCCGTAGCCAGCACCAGCAAGGTGACGGGGATGGCCAACACGATCAGGTAAATGAAAACTCGGTAACGGAAAATCAAACCATTGGGATTGGACAAGCCGGATTGCTCAAAAATCGGCCCGTTCGGTCGCAAAGCCAGGTGCAAAAACCAGATCGCTACCAAGAACACGACCATCGCCGCAATCCGCCCCAACGAATTGCGGTAGTCATCGATGGCCTGATATTCCATGGCCACCATGATGGCGACGGCGGGGACGGCAATTGCGTAAATCCACCGGACATGGCGTTGTAGAAACACTCGGATGGAATCGGACCAATCAAAATGTGCCGCCGCCAGGCCATTCTGCCGACATGTCAAGCGCAACATCTCGAAGGGTGCAATCATCAATGCCACCGACAACATGCCTTGTCCCCAAGCATGTGTAAACTCGTTTGCAGGCCATGCGGTTCGCAATAACCAGCCCAAAAATGCGAACATCATCGGCCAGCGAGCGGACATCAACAGCGTGGCCAGCAATGCGTTGAACGTCGGCAACATCGATGTGCATCGGCCACGACGGGCTTCTTCAGACGAATCCAACACCAGCCTTCGGAACCGCCCGTGCAAACCGAACAAGAGAGCCAGCGACAGAATAAATCCCAGCAGTGTTAAGGGCCGCTGGATGATCCCCTCCAGCACCTGAGAGACAACGGCTTGCCAACTCGCTGGATGAAACAGCCAGGCCGCAGCTTCGCCGAGTAAGCTCAAGTCGGACAGCCCCAAAGGAGCACAACTCGGAATCCAAATAATGTTTTCATCAATATATGCAATGAACCGATCAATCAACGATTGCAATTCGCGTTGAGTCGTATCCAGGTTGATCATGTTGTCCAGCAATTGGCGGTTCAGTGCCACCATTTCTTGATTCAACTGCTGGCGGCGCGCCACCAGCTTTTCGACGAACGGTTGGGCCGCTTCGGCTTCGCTGGGCGCCAATCTGGCCTCACGTATTTCCGACTCTGTGGCCTCCGCCACGGATTTCCAAGAAGTCAGGTTATCTTGGCGACGGAACGAATCCACGCGCAATCGCGACATGTCATCTTTCAAGCTGGATTCAGGCCGATTGGCCGCGCGTTGGCCGACCAGCGACTGACGGATTTCTTTCAGGTGCACACCCAAGGCGTCCGTCAGCCCTACCGATTTGACGCGTTCCACCGTCACTTCAAACTGCGAGTTGATGTCGCTGAAACGCTCCTGCACCTGCCGCCAACGCGAATGGAACAAGGAGTTTCGCTCCAGTTGTGCGCGGTAATCCTCAGCCAGACTGCCGTTCTCCTTGGCCAATCCTGCGAAGGCGGGTGGCGCGGCATCGATCTCCTCCTGCGTCTCCCGCTTGATGCGTTGCGCCTCACTCTCTTGCCGACGCTGCAGTGTTTTTTGAGCCAACTGCCATCGGTCATTGGCCAGCCGGGCGTGCTGGG
>DAOLCX010000561.1:0-2858 GCA_035327685.1 Pirellulaceae bacterium
CCGTTCGCATTCCTTTGGGCGTGCGGACGCGAACCGATTTCTTTTCCGACAACTCGTAGGAGTACAAGACGCACGGTCGCTGCCGAAAAGGTGTTGACAGAGGGGATTCCACCGCGACGGCTCGGCCGATGGCCGCATAAGGCCGGTCGGCGATCGGCAAGGCGCCTGCTAATGAATCGCGAATCAGCGACGCTTGCCCTCGCGAGACCCAGGCGTTTCGCACGAGTCCCCAAGCGGCCGCGATCAAGAACCCGCCCCCGACGCCAGCCCAGATCGATCCCGGTGGCGTGAAACGTGGCTCAAACACAAAATGCAGTGCAAAGCCTGCCAACAGCCAAACAACTATAAATTCCAAGCAACCTCGAGCAATCGCGGACATCAGTCTTTTCCAAAGTTTGAATCCAAACAAATATGCCGCACTATTCAACCGGTTCTATAGCAAATCGGCAAGGTCACGACGCCCTGCTCTTTGCAAAATCGACCGCGAGATTTGTGAAATTCCAGACTGGTATGCGGGTCAATGGAGGAGAACGTCGATCTCAACCGCAAAGCAATCGATCGTTTGGCCTTAGGAGGTCGGGAGTCTTTCTCGGATCGGGCAAGTCCCTTTGGTGGTGCCACGTCCTGAGCTAGACCTGAATAAGACTCCACAGCCCCTTGGCCGTGCATTCCCATACCAGGTTGCGCTTGAGTTGGACTTTCACCCAAGCCGAATTTCAGCCAGTGTGAGTGCCGATCAGAAGAAGTAATATTTCACGCGTTCCTTAAAACAACATGATAGACCTGACAGGCCTAAAAATTGTGATTGCCGGTGGAAGCGGGTTTCTGGGGACTTCGATGGCTCGCCAATTCGTTAGTGCTGGAGCGGAAGTAACCATTCTTTCGAGGAATCAGCCGCAAGTTCGCGGTCCATGGGCGCACGCAACATGGGATGCGCGGACAGTAGGCGACTGGTGTCAGTCGCTCGACGGTGCGCATGCGCTGGTCAACTTGACTGGTCGATCGGTCAATTGCATTAAGTCTCCTGATCACCAGGACGAAATCCTGCGGTCTCGCGTGGAATCGACGCGCGTGTTGGGCCAGGCGCTGCGGCAGTGTTTGTCTCCTCCACCGGTATGGGGGCAGATGAGCACCGCCCACATCTATGGTGATCCTCCCGCAGTCATCTGCACTGACGAGTCTGAAACTGGCGTCGGTTTTGCGCCAGAAGTTGGTCGGGCCTGGGAAAGAGCCTTCGCAGACAGCATTTTGCCGGGACAACGGGGAGTGGTCCTGCGAACCAGTTTTGTGGTTGGACGCGATCAAGGAGCTGGCGGCGGTGCATTGGCGACCTTAAAGCTGATCGCGCGGCTCGGTCTGGGTGGAAGGGTCGGCCAAGGAACTCAAGGCATCTCATGGATTCACGAAACAGACCTGAATCGTGTGGTGGCTCAAGCCATAACTGACCCCTCGATGTCGGGGGTTTATGTGGCTTCGTAGCCCCATCCTGTCTCGCAAGTCGAATTCATGCGAACGTTGCGGCGAGTACTGCGGATTCCAATTGGACTGCCTGCCTTTGCGTGGATGGTTCGGTTGGGGGCACCCCTCATCATGCGCACCGATCCGGAATTGGCTTTATACGGTCGATATGTGATACCGCGACGTCTACTGGCGTCCGGTTTTGCGTTCGAGTTCCCAGAGCTTGAGCCCGCGCTGAGACAAGTGTATCACGGTTAGAAACGTGGTAACCGTTCTGTGAAGTAACCGTTCACGGACTCTCGCGAAAGGTAACTGTAATAGTGGCCGAATGGCCCGCTACTGACTTGGACAGACTAAAATAGTGGGCGTCCCCTTTTGAATGCAGAGGGAGATGAGCTGGCAACAAGGGGACGGGTTTTTGAAGTTTTCCGGGACTGTGGAGTTTAATAGGTCGTGAATCAACCCATTCGCCTGAGGAGCATTCGCCGGTCCGAATGGACCAAGGAGATGGATGCGATGTTGGAGGTCTGCAGCGACCGCGAGGTTGCGCGGAAACTCGGAGTAGCCATGTCGTCGATCCGACAGCGACGCCGCACGATCGGAGTGGTTTCGAACAAGACGTCCAAACCAACCCAGCCACCCCACTGGACGGCGAAAGCTGACCGTCGGCTGGGAACCATGCCCGATTCCGCATTGGCGAGAGAACTGGGAACCACCAAGTACCATGTGCGTACACGGCGCCTGCAACTCGGTATTCCCGCTTTTGTTCCCCCAGACGTTCCTCCCGCTGTGCTTGAAAAGCCCAAGGCGCTGAAGCTGACTGAACGTCAATTGGCACTATTGGGAACGACGTTTGATACAACGTTGGCGAAACGATGGGGGGTGACGGCGGGAACCGTCACTCGGCTTCGTCAGAAGTTGGACATCGAAGCATTCCGGCCCGTTCAGGACATTGAGTGGACGCGCGGCATGTTGGACTTGTTGGGCGAAGTTTCCGATGCAGAATTAGCGCGCGAATACGAATTGTCTCGGAACACCGTCAAGATCAAACGAATCGAATTAGGGATCTTTCCTTATCGCAAAAGGCGGATGGATCCGGAACCCGATCTGCCGCGCCGAGTGACTGAGTTGCTTGGAAAAATTCCAGACAAACAAATTAGTGATCGGTACAAAGTCAATCGGTTTAAGTTGAGAGTCTATCGCGCGCTGCACAAAATACCCGCCGCCGAATATGCGCCGCCACCCCTGCACCGCTGGTCATCCCAAGACGACGCGCTGTTGGGCACCATGAGTGATGCGGCTGTTGCCCGCAAACTAGGGATTCCGCCACCTCAAGTGCACCATCGCCGGCGACTGAAAAAGATTCCGGCCTTTAATCGAAAAGCCGCGGTGAAGTGGAC
>DAOLCX010000562.1:0-2856 GCA_035327685.1 Pirellulaceae bacterium
AGTGACTACCAAGGCCAACGAAACCATGATCATCGTTCCGGGAGCGATCGTCAAAAACGTGACGAATAACATGGTGGCCAGCATCATCAACAGCAACAAACGCCCTGGATCACCTCCCGTTTGTTTGACGATTTTCACTGCCAAGAAATGAAATAACCCTGACCGGCTGGCAATTTCCACTAGGACTGAGGTACCAATGATGACACCGACGACACCGAGATCGTGTCCGATAATATCGTGTACGGCTCGATCATAAGCGGAATGCCCCGCGTCACTCTTAAACACCCCAAACCACATCGCGGCAATCACTGCAGCAATGGCACCGCACAAGGCAGCTAGACTTTTGTGCAAGACATCGAACGCAATCACAATGTAAGTCACGATCATGATCGTTCCCAATACGATCATGGGGGTGTACGGCTTGACCGCTGCCTCGACCTGATCAGCAACCGCCAACAGAGAGTCGATACTCATAGTCTTGTCATGTTCCTATCTTGACATTGTGGTACTGAGCAGCGCGTTTCGCTGGGGGCTCGACGCCGTCGGCAGTACGACTCAGGTCCACGGCAGCCAGGGGCCTTGCTCATGGAATTTGGATGACCTGACAAACCGCCGCCACCTTTGGAGTAACCCCAATTCGGTTTTGCGCTGGAGATGGCAACCCGCCACGATAAAAACATTGAGCATTAGTCGGAGATCGTCAACCCCAATTGCGGTTGTCAACAGGGAATATGCCACTTGGCATCCGATCAACATGCCCTACCGCGAATTGAGTTCGCATAGCCGCCGAAGGTAAGTCACACTTTGTTCGGCAATAACCCGCGCTCCCGGCGAAAAGTCGAAGACCTCGACGCTCATCCAACCTTGGTAACCGATCTCTTTCAAGGCCGTGACGATCTCCTGAAAATCAACTGATCCCATCCCGGGCCCCAACAAATTCGGGTCATTGGCGTGAAAATGAACGAGTTGATGGCGGCTTTCCCAAATGATCTCGCGAAATGTCCGCGATTCCGCGGTCATCGCCTTCACATCCAGATGAAGTCGTACATGGGGCGAACCCAGGCGCTCAATGACTTGCAGCGTTTGCTCAGCCGTATTCAGGAAATTCGTTTCTTGAGGTCCCAATGGCTCGATCGCCAGCACGACATCCCGTTGAGCCAAAGCCGGTAAACATTCAATCCATGAATCGACAGCCCAATCGCAAGCCAATGACACCGACGTGCCCGTCGGAATTTGTCGCTGGGCCGGCGAACCGAACACCATGATTCGGCCTCCCAGGTCGGCACACAAATCGACGAGGCCCGCCAAATACCGGCCCGTTGCCCGGCGCACTTCCAAATCAGGACTAGTGATTTGCATGCCATGGGTCTTGGCCAACAGCCAATGCAATCCAATGATGGACAATCCCGCTTGCTCGGCAACCCGCCGCCAACGCGCTCGCTCGCTGGCGGAAACCTGCAGCGGATCAGGCCCCAGGGTGAACGGCGCAATTTCCACGCCTTGATAACCAAGGGACGCGACGTATTCGCAAATCGCCTCCCAGGACCAACCCTCAAACAACTCGTTGCAGATACCCAATCGCATCATCGGTTGTCACTTCTGCATTTGTTCGGCAATCAGAAACGCAATCTCCATCGCCTGGTCGTAATTCAAGCGCGGGTCGACGGCGCTTTTGTAGGCGCGCCCCAAATCGGGTTCATCGATGGGTGCCGAACCACCCAAACATTCCGTGACATTGTCACCTGTCATTTCCAAATGCACGCCACCCACATACGATCCCAGTTGTTTGTGGACGGCAAACGCCGAAACCAATTCCGACACAATATCGTCGAACCGTCTGGTTTTGACGCCAGCCGACGTGACAAACGTGTTGCCGTGCATCGGGTCACAACTCCAGACAACCGGGGCACCCGTCCGTTGCACCGCTTCAATCAAAGGCGGCAAGCTGGATTGAACGCGTTGAGCCCCCATGCGATGGATGATCGTCAACCGACCCGGTCGCGCCTTGGCGTGAAGTCGCTCGATGAGTTCCAACAAGTGGTCAACGGCCATGTCAGGCCCAATCTTCAGGCCAACAGGATTGGCGATCCCGCGAAAATACTCGACATGAGCCCCGGCCACGTCAGCAGTGCGGTAACCGATCCAAGGCATATGCGTCCCCAAGTTGTACCAGCCTGGCCGGCGCGGGACGCGGCGCGTCTGGGCTTGCTCGAAACGCAAGTGCAACCCCTCGTGTGACGTAAAAACTTCGATCCCATAACTATCGCGAATCGATGTCCCCAATACGACTTCCATGAAACGCAATGACTGCGAAATCGAACGGACCATCGCGTGGTATTCGCGGGTCCGTGCGGAATCGGTGGGAAAGTCCAACTCCCAGTTTTCAGGATGATGCAAATCAGCAAATCCGCCGCCAATCAGACTGCGAATGAAGTTGAGCGTCAGCGCAGCTCGTTCATAACCGCGCAACATGAGTTCGGGGTCCGGTCTTCGATCCGTTGCCGAAAAACCACTGCGGTTGATGATGTCCCCCCGGTAAACCGGTAAAGTGACCCCCGAGCGGGTCTCGACATCCGTTGAACGCGGCTTGGCATATTGGCCGGCAACCCGACCGACTCGCACAATCCTGCGAAAAGATCCGTAAATGAGCACGAAACTCATTTGGATCAATACTTTAAGGTTTCGCACGATCGCCTCGGTTTCGCAATCGTCCAAACGCTCTGTGCAGTCACCGGCTTGCAGCAAAAATGCTTCTCCCTGGGAGACCGATTCCAATGATTGACTCAGCCGCTCGATCTCCCAACTCGTCACCAACGGAGGCAACCTCGCTAGCCTGCCCAGAGTTTCGTTCAGTTC
>DAOLCX010000563.1:0-2852 GCA_035327685.1 Pirellulaceae bacterium
TGGACCTTCGATTGGCCTACGTTCGAAATGAACCCCGCCTGATGTTGGCCTCGGATTTCATTGGCCCCATGATCTTTACTCCCGCCGATATCTCCGACATCTATTCGAAAGACGCGGTCACCTACGAACAAATGGAAACGCGGGCTTTGTACTACCGGTACATGCCGAATGAAGTGGTCGTGGCCGTTTCCGTGAACACCAGCAAATCTCAAACGGTTGCCGCAGTCAACGACGTCCCCTGGAAACAATGGACTGGACATGGTGCCGCCGCGTTGCGGCGAGTGCTGCAAGTGGTGGAACGTGGCGCATCCACCGTGGCGGTTGTCCATGTCGATTTGGGTTCGCGCGCCAACGTTCTGGCCGCGATGCGGTTCTTAAATGATCGCGACGGCGTGTTATGGAGTGCTCCCAACTTTTTTCACTCTGGCCCCGACCCGCGGGACTACATTCCCAATGATCCGCTGTACGGGAACCAATACCATCACAACAACATGAACAACCCCAGCGCCTGGGATGTTTCGCTTGGAAATCCGAACATTGTGATTGGCGTTACGGACGATGGAGTGCTCCTGACTCATCCCGACTTGCAACCCAACATTTGGGTGAACCCGGGTGAAATCCCAGGAAATGGTATCGACGACGACAACAATGGCTACATCGACGATGTCAACGGTTGGGATTTCAGTTCGGGGAACAACAATCCCAATCCAAACGGCAACAATGACCATGGAACTCACGTCGCCGGAATTGCCGCAGCGCGGACCGATAATGGCGTGGGGATCGCGGGAGTTGCTGGGCTAGCCACGATTATGCCTTTGCAGTTTTACGCGGGGACAAGTCCTTGGACGGCGGCGATTATCAACGAGACCTATACCTACTCGGCCGACAATGGCGCCCACATTGTGACCACCAGTTACAATGTGGACGGCTGGGTGGGAGACCCGACATTCACTGCCGGTTTGCAATACATGTATGACGCTGGAGTATTGCATTTCAATTCTGCGGGGAACAACAACCAGTTGAACCCGGCCCGTCAAGTTTTTGAACAATCGTTGTTTGTTTCCAGCCTGGATCAAAACAACGTGAAAAGCAGCTTTTCCAATTATGGAACGGGGATCGACATCGCCGGGCATGGCACCAGCATTTACGCTACGGTGCTAAACAACAATTACGGGACCAAGTCGGGGACCAGTATGTCCACACCCAACGTGGCGGGTGCGGCGGCGCTGCTGTGGGGTGTGCATCCCCAATGGAACCGCTATCAAGTGGCTGCCCATTTGCTGGCGACGACGACCAATATTGATGCGCAGAATCCCAATTTTGTCGGCCTGTTGGGTGCCGGCATGGTCAATACCGGGGCGGCCCTGAACACGAGTTCGATTCCAGCCCCGCGCGTGAAGAGTCTGACTGGGCTACCCGCAGCCGGTTCAACGACCGACAACTTTAATGTTACCGGCTTTACCGTGGCGTTTAATCAAGTGATGGATCCGGTCACGGTCAATAACGCTTCGAGTTTTGTGTTGCGGGAAAGTGGGCTGGACGGCGTGTTCGGCACGGCGGACGATCGAATCATCGACATGACGGCCAACAAGCCTTATCGGGTCGGCACGAACCTATTGACGTTTGCGTTTGCGGGGGGCTCGCTCGGCCCGGGCAATTATCAATTGACCTTGGTCTCGGGGGGTTTGACCAATCCGTTTGGCACGCCCTTAGATGGCAATGGCGATGGCATTGGCGGAGATAGCCTGAACTATACGTTCAAGTTGGAGCCGCAAACCGTGCAAGTCCTGCCGGCTGGTTCCCAGGTTTACGAACAAAAGTTTCCGGGTGCGGTGCATCAACCGCAATCCACTTTTGACTATTACTTGGAGGTCGATGCCGGGCAAACTCTGGCCGTCGGCGTTCGCGGATCTGGCGGGTTGATCCCAACGATCCAAATCCGCAATCCGAGCGATCAAGTATTGGCAAACGTCACCGGTACGGGAGCCTCTGCGGTCACACAGCCCGTCTCTGTACTGACACCAGGGCGTTACACGATCCGCATTGGCGGAGCGTCGAACACGACGGGGTCTTTCCAGACTCATGTGATTCTGAACTCAGGGCTGGAACTTTCGGAATTTGGCGGCGCACTTAACAACTCCTTGGCAACAGCCCAGAATATTGAATCTTCGTCGATTGCGACCGGCAATCAGGCCGACCGCCTGGCCCTGCGCGGCAGCCTGGCACCGACAAGTTTGTACTACGAGGGTTTTGAAACGGGAACGTTGGGCTCAGCCTGGACGACTTCCGTATCCAATGCTGCCGGGCGCATTCGTTTGATCGGTCAACACGGCACGGCGGCGGGCAATTTCGCGATGTTGATGGACGTCGGCTCCAATAACGTTTACAGCCGCAATGAGGCCACCTGGACCGTCAATCTGGCGGGAGCGACTTCGGCAACCCTCAGTTTCTATCATGCCAGTTGGAATGACGAGGTGCATACCATGCCCACTTCGTTTACCAGCTCTTCCAACTCCGATGGCGTTGCGATTAGCGCGAATGGGACCAATTGGTTCCGCGTGTATACTCCTACAGGCTCCATGCCCGTGGGGCAGTGGCAGCAACAGTCGGTGGATTTGGTGGCCGCCGCGGCGGCAGCCGGCATTTCTTTGGGGAACAACTTCCGCATTCGGTTCCAACAATACGACAACTATCCGATCGATACCGATGGCCGGGGGTTTGACGAAATCAGGATTACCGGATCAACGGCCGGTTCATCCGGCGACTGGTATGCTTTCACTCTGGCTGACGGCGAATATGCTTCAGTAGCCGCCACAAGCACTTCGGGCCCGAATGTCGCGGTCGAATTGTAT
>DAOLCX010000564.1:0-2848 GCA_035327685.1 Pirellulaceae bacterium
TCACGGTCATGTGATTCGGTCGATTCTGGTCTGACAAGCCGTGGTTCCAACGGATCAGGTCGATGTTTTCGGCCATTGTCTGTTCACCGAGTCGAGTTAATTGCCCGAAACATGGACCAGACCCCGGCCCGTGTCTGAAGGGCCTTCTACTTTTGTTTGAGCGCCTCAATTTGAGCTTCGATCATGCGGGACATTTCCGGGTTGTGGGCGAGACGGCGTTTCAATTCCTCCAAGTGTTGAATCATCATGGCGTTGGCGGCGTTGTTGCCCAGGTTGTTTCCGGCAACAGCGTTTTGGCCGACGACCATGCCCCCTTGGCCAGGGACCAGCATGTTGCCGCGCCCCAAATTGTTTCCGAAGTTGGGCGTGCCGTTGATCAGGATGTTGCCGAACACGCCGCCTCCGACCCCATTGCTGTGTTGTTCGTACAACGCATGGGCCGCCGGGTCCTGAGCCTTCAGATCATCCAGGTCTTTGGCAACAAATTCCTTGGTCTGCCCTCCCTCTTGGACCGTAACTCGGATCGCGTTTCGCGGTTCGTCGCGAAAGGTTGTCACTCGCAATCCGTCGTCAATCCGTATGGTTTTGACGCCATTAATGCTGGAAACGGAGACATTCATGTTTGTCCCTCCACCTGCAAACCCGGATGCTGGATCATCCCAGCCGGGAAACGCCTCAATGCCGTTGCTGGCTTTCGATTCCAGGATTTGTTTGGCGCGGTCGGCAGTTGATGGCTGATCACTATCCGCCAGCATTTGCAAAGTGATCCGCGCTGCGTCACGTGTTTCCGGCTCGGTATTTTTTTCGGCAAGTGTTCCCAAGACTTCCAGCGAATAGACGATCAATTCGCGCTTGTCAGAAAGGGCAGCCTTGGCCAAAAACGGAATGGCCGGCGCTCCGATGTTGACTAACTCTTCTTTCGCCTTGCGCCGCCTGGTGAGGCTCGATTCGTGCAATTGATCGATCCAATGTTGGATTTGAGCCTCTTGATCGTCCGGATCAGCCGAGATGGCATGGTCAAGGGGCTGCGATATTTGCCCCCAGGACGCAGGTGTTTCAACACCACAGGCCAACATGATCAAACTCCCGGCGATGGTGGCCAGTGCTAACTCGTTTGGTCGTGCATTTCTTGTTCGAGTCATTTCCTATTCCTTTCAATTTGTGTCTATTCGTCTCGCTGGTAAATGGGCAATTGTCTCGCGGATACGGTCAAGGTCAAAACAACGAGCGCGGTTTTATAGGTGTTGCTGTAGCCTCCGACATTGCTTTCACCCCAGCTTCCATCGGCGTTTTGATCAGTCAACAGTGTATCGTACATATAGGGGGCGAACTCGCTCCAATAACGATCTCCCAGTTGAAACATGGCTTGAGCACAATAATAAAACGCAAAGTAGCGATGCTGGTCTTCGGCGGTCAAGGCAAAAGCCCGTTTGGCCGCTGGAGCGTTGGGGTCTGGCAGTTGGTTGGCTTTGAGCTGCATCGGTTTGTTCTTCAACAAGAATTCGGCGGCCGGCTGGATGGCTTCATGACCGTGCTCGCCGCACAGTTCAAGACACAAGATCGCCAAACCGGTCATTGAAGCCGTACCGTGCCCCATGCCGGGGATGTACGTGAACGACCCATCAGCGCGACGACACTTGAGAATGTACTCGATGGCGTCAGCGATATGTTCGTCGGGAATCGCCGCACCATTTTGCCGAGCGGCCCGCAGTGCCATGATTGCCCAGCCAGTCAACGACAGATCGCTGTCGCGCGCGCCCGGAACATAGCGCCACCCACCCGCATGGGCGGGAGCTTTTGGAACCTTTTGGGCTTGCAACAATACCAACAGGGCGCGCGGCAATACGCGATCCAACTCTTGCTGGCGGCGTTCATCCAACATCCCGGAGACTTCACACAACAACAACGTGGCGATACTGTGCGAGTACATCATTTCCGAACGTCGACCGGCGGGATCGCGACTGGTAATCAGACCGTTGTCAAGTTGCTGACTCAGCAGATAATCGATCCCTTGATTGATCGTGTCGCCAAAAGGCCCTTGGCCGGGCAAATGACCTTGCGCGAGAAAGGCCATCACTGACAAGGCCGTCACGCCGGTGTTTCCCGGTGCAAACTCATCTTGAAAGCTGCCACTGAGTTCTGGCTTGCCCAAGGCCGCGGCACGTGCTGGAGTAAGTTGTCGCGTCTGCAACCATTGCAGCCCTTTCGCGACCGCCGCATCCGATTTCGCCTGGTACAATGTTCGCAGGCGCTGATTGTCGTCTCCGCTGCTGAAACGTTCGCCGAACACCCACACGCCCGCCAGCCAGGCACTGGCAACCAACATAGCAACTCTTGAAATGAAACCATTCATGGCCGGCGCTCCTCGGCGGGTTTTCGCTTGGGGCCTTCGTCGGATTTGAAAAGATCAGACGCTGAAGCGTCTTCATCCACCTGTTTGGCCAGAGCTTCGAAATAGTCGGTAACTACACTGCGGAATGCTTCTGGGATCATCGCTTCCCGGCCATCCAGGACGCCATCGGACAGTTTGCGTTTTGCCCGCGTCCAGTTGGAACTTGCACCTCCGCGCAATGCTTGCCGATCAAATGGCTGATCCGCCGCGGCTTGCGAACCGTCCGGTCTCGAACCGGATGATTGCCCAGGATTTGGGGAGTTGTTGTCCGAGCGAACGTTCGACTGGTTACAGGTTTGGTTCGGCTTGCCGAGGCCGACTTGCTGCGCCGCTTGGTCGGCGAGTTCTCTAAGCGTTTGCGCCGCTTCTTGAGCACGTTGCTGGGCTTGTTGCCGCGAGGTGGACTGAGCCGCATCTTCGCATAGCTGTTTGGCCTCCGCCAACTGGTCAGAAGAG
>DAOLCX010000565.1:0-2844 GCA_035327685.1 Pirellulaceae bacterium
AGTTGCCATTGTGATACCGGCGCGATTGGGGTCCACGCGGTTGCCCAGAAAAATGCTCTTGGCCGAGACCGGGATGACCCTGTTGGAGCATACGTACCGCTCTGCCAAGACGAGTTTGACCGCCGAAAGGGTGGTCATTGCTACGGATGATGCGTCGATCGTCCAAGTTGCCGAAGGTTTCGGGGCGGATGCGGTATTGACCGACCTCGCTCACCAAAGTGGCACGGAGCGGGTAGCGGAAGTGGCTCACGGCCTGTCCGGATTTGATCTGGTGGTCAACCTCCAAGGTGACGAGCCAGAGATGGCCGGAGAAGTGATCGATAAGGCCGTCGAAGTATTTCAACAGCCTGATGTTCAAGTTTCGACGGTCGCTTGCCCCATTCGCGAACGTGCGCTTTTGGACGATCCCTCTTGTGTAAAAGTGGTCCTTGATCACCAGGGACGAGCGTTATATTTCAGCCGCAGCGTCATCCCTTATCCGCGGCAGTGGGATGATTCCCTGCTGTCGGACGATAGGCCCGTCTATTTACAGCATTTGGGGCTGTATGTGTATCGCCGCGATTTTCTGACGTCCTTCGCCAAATTGCCCGATTCGCCGTTGGCGCGATGTGAGTCCTTGGAGCAATTGAGGGTATTGCAGGCTGGCCACTCGATCCGGGTCGCTTTGGTCAGTCACAGCTCTAAAGGAATCGACACGCCCGAGGACTATGCGGCCTTCGTTTCGCGTTTTCGCCAAAATGCGGCCGTCGGTATCTAGTGAAGGCTGTCGGCTACCTTTTTGGGATGCGCCGGGGTTGTTACAATGGTGTGTCCCGACCGGGCGCGTCGACGAAAAGTGCCTTGAGATCAGGACGACTGCACATCGAATGGAGGGGGTAGGGCGCCCCAATTGACCATGACCAAACACATTTTTGTCACGGGAGGCGTCGTTAGTTCACTGGGCAAGGGACTGACCAGCGCGTCGATCGGCATGTTGTTAGAACGCCGAGGCCTGCGCGTGCGGATGCAAAAACTCGATCCGTATATAAATGTCGATCCCGGCACCATGAGTCCCTACCAACATGGTGAAGTCTATGTCTTGGATGACGGCAGTGAAACCGATTTGGACTTGGGGCATTACGAGCGGTTCACCCATAGCCCTTTGACTCGCGATTCCAACTACACGACAGGACAGATCTACTTGCGCGTCATCGAGAAAGAACGGCGCGGCGAGTTTCTGGGCCAAACCGTGCAAGTCATTCCTCATATTACGAATGAAATTAAACGCTGTATTGCCAAACTGGCCAACGACGATGTGGACGTGGTGATCACGGAGATCGGCGGAACCGTTGGCGACATCGAAAGCCAACCCTTCCTGGAAGCCATCCGGCAGTTTGCCTTGGATGTGGGGAAGGAGAATTGCCTGTATATCCACCTGACGTTGGTGCCCTACTTGAAAGCGGCTGGCGAACTCAAAACCAAGCCGACTCAGCATTCGGTCGGCCTGTTGCGGCAGATCGGTATTCAACCCGACATTTTGATTTGCCGTACCGAGCGCGAGTTGCCTCAATCCGAGCGGGACAAGATTGCGTTGTTCTGCAATGTGCCAGCCCGAGCCGTAATCGAAGAACGAGACAAGGATTTCTCCATTTATGAAGTCCCACTCAGTCTAGTCGATCACCACTTGGACGAACTGATTGTCAAACAACTCGGCCTGGCGGCCCGCCCCTTGGAAATGGATGATTGGCGCGATTTGCTTCACGCTCTCCGCAATCCCGACACGGAAATCAGCATTGCGGTGGTCGGCAAGTACGCCGAGCACAAGGATGCGTACAAATCGATTTATGAAGCGATCGACCATGCCGGAATGTTGCATCGAGCGCAAGTTCGAGTCAGCAGGATTCACAGCGAAGAAATACCTCGTGAAGGAGCCGAGCGTTTGTTGGCTGGGTACGACGGCATCTTGGTCCCAGGGGGTTTTGGCGAACGCGGCATTGAAGGAAAGATCGAAGCTGTCCGATGGGCGCGGGAACGGCGGATTCCGTTTCTGGGTATTTGTTTGGGAATGCAGTGCGCCGCCATTGAATTTGCGCGGCACGTTGTCCGACTGGAAGACGCCAACTCCACGGAATTTGACAAGCATACGCATCATCCTGTGATTTGTTTGCTCGACGATCAACAACGAATCACGGACAAGGGGGGCACCATGCGGTTGGGCGCCCAAACGGCGGAATTGGTCGCCGACTCAAACGCGGCCGAATGTTATCAAACGGGAACTATTACAGAGCGACATCGCCACCGTTACGAATTCAACAACCAATACCGAAACCAGTTCGAGGCGCACGGAATGTTGATTTCCGGGACCAGCCGCAACGGCACACTGGTCGAGATTATCGAACTCCCGGATCACCCGTGGTTTGTGGCGGTGCAATATCACCCTGAGTTCAAATCCAAGCCAACTCAACCTCATCCGTTGTTTTCTGGATTTGTGGAGGCCGCGGTGCGGCGATCCAACCGCGAACAACCGATTGAGTTATGATGGTTTTTGCGACTCCGAACCGCGATGTGACGGATGTGCTGCGTTGCGGATCGTTGGATTGGTTGTTTCAAGACGTCGTTGGGGAAACTTCGTACTAGACAGATTTCAATGTGGAGATGATTTTTATGGACGGTGACCACGATAACGAGCCGCGAATCTTCGTTGACGAAGACTGGAAGCAACGAGTCGAGAAGGAGCGAGCGCAGGAATCACAGGCCGTGAAATCAGATCATGCTGAGGCCGGCCAGCTGGGGCAATTTCCTCCTGCTTCCTTTGAAATGTTGGTCTCCGTGTTTTCTTCTCAAGCCTTGATGGGCCTGGGATAT
>DAOLCX010000566.1:0-2844 GCA_035327685.1 Pirellulaceae bacterium
GCCACGGCGAATCACAAAATTGACTTTCTTACCCGCATTGGCGATGACCTGGCGATTCACGTCTCGCCGGACATTGATTTTTTCTCCGGCGACTTCCAAGATCACATCGCCGACCAGGATCCCGTGCTTGGCGGCCAGCGAATCAGCCGCGACTTCTTCTACCACCACGCCTTTCCCCTCTTCGGTCGCCAGGACGGTCCCTAACGTCACGCGCGGCGCCGTCGTTCCTCGCGATGCCGAGACCCGTTTGGGTGCTGTGGGGAGGGCCAATAACCCATCGACGGTCTTTTCGGCCAGATCAATGATTTCCATCATGCCGGGGATATTGATCGTTTCAAAATCGTCTTCTGGCGTGTGATAAGTCGGAGTCAAACCTGTGTGGAAAAACATGACGGGAATGTCTTTTTGCAGAAACATCGCATGATCGCTGGCTCCATTGCCGCCTCGTGGGCGCCGCAAGCTGAGTTGAATCGACTCATTGGCTTTGTCGAGGATGGGGGAAAATTCCTCCGCCGTTTCCACACTGAAAATGGTCAGACCGCGATCGTCGCCCAACATGCCGATCATGTCGAAATTGATCATACAGATCGTCTTTTCGAGAGGGATCAGCGGTTCGTTGACATAGTGTCGCGCTCCTAGCAATCCCATTTCCTCTGCGGAGAAGCAAATGAAAACCAGTCGCCGCGCGGGCCTGGTTTCCCGGGCTGCAAAGCGCCGCGCCAGTTCAATCACTCCACACGTGCCACTGGCATTGTCGTCGGCGCCATTGTGGATTTCTCGGCGCCCACCCGAGCGCGAACCGAACGCGCCCATCCCGATGTGGTCGTAATGCCCACCGATGACAATCGTCTCTTCGGCCAACGGGCCCTCGCCTTCCAGCACGGCGATGACATTGAAGGCCTTGATGTCGTCCCGTTTGACTTCTGCCACCATGCGCGCTTGCCAACCTGCCAGTGGAGTTGAATGAGGTTCCAACGTGTCATCGATCACCTTTTCAATCTCGGCCAGACTGGTGAGTTTAGAACCGTCAAAGCGTATGATCGGCGACTGTGCCAACACGTTGTCCAAAACCGAACGTTTGACCTGAACAAACGGCATCCGCGAGACGGACGCACCGAATTGATCATACGCCGCTAACTCGTCTTTTTCTGCTGTGGGTGCCGTGATTCCATCGTTCACGAAAATCACGCCTGCCGCCCCAGCTCGTCGTGCCGTGGCCACTTTCAGTGCGATGCCGGCATAGCGGCTGTTCTCCCGACCATCGAACACGGATTGTTCATCGTTTTGTTGCGGCTCCATCCGGAGAAAAACGACGATTTTGTTTTCGACATCGATGTTGCGGTAGTCGTTGTAGTTGTGCTCTTCTTCAGCGTCGATGCCATAGCCGACGAAGACGAGTTCGCCACTGGTTTCGAATCCCCGTGTGGCTGCCTGAGGTTTGTAATCGTCATCCAAAGTCAGCGTCACAACGTCCCCTTGAGGATTGGTCAATTGCAAAACGCAAGTTTCTTTGACCAGTGTGGAGACACGGCCGCCAACCGTGAAGGGCTGTAGGAAAGACCCATCCTGCATGGGGGGGGCATATCCGGCCGCTTTCAGTTGATCGGTCAAATACTCGGCTGCGATGTCCATTTCCACGGTGCCTGGCAGGCGACCGCGCAAGTCATCAGACGACAGAAACCGAAGGTCGTCTGTGACGCGCTGCAGGGACGCCTGTCGCGCGTCATCCCGAGGTGGATTGTCAGCAATTGCCGAAACCGCAAGCAGCCACGCCCCACAGAAGCACACGAAAGGCAGGCACTGCCTCAACCGGATCTTTCCAATCAACAGACGACTCGTCGACATCGCAAACCTCGCCAAATATGGGCCGAATACTCTCGATGGTTCCAATTTAGGCCATGGATTCGAAGGAATCAACCAGCGCCCGGTTTGTCCTTGCAAACCGGCGGCCAGTCATTAGAATTTTTGAAGCGTTTTTTCGGGAAAATCGCGCGGTCGTTGACGGATGACCAGTCGTCGCTGAGCGGCGTGGTCGATCGTGTCTCACCGCGATAAAGTAAAGGGGCAGACCCTTTTTCAACAGGCATTCAGGTAAACCGAGCATGTCCTTCAATCAAGCCCAAATGACCTATAACCGCCTGGAGATATTGCGTTTGATGTACCTTAGCCGCGAAGGGGATCGCCGCGAAGGCGTGCTACATCGGCAGAGCAAAGGTTGGTTCCAAGTCGCTGGCATGGGGCATGAACCGTTGGGGGTGATCGGCCAGCTCCTGGAGCCGGGAGACTATTTGTTTCCCTACTACCGCGATCGGGCCTTGGTCTTGTCGCGCGGAGTCACAAATTGGGAACTCGCCCGGGCCTATTTCGCCAAACGAAATACGTCCAGCGGCGGACGGCAAATGCCCGGCCATTACTCGTCGAGACAGCACAATGTATGGAGTGTTCCAACGCCGACGGGTTCCAACGCTTTGCCGGCCTGCGGGGCAGCCTGGGCCATGCAAATGCAAAATCAAGCCAATATCGCCGTCGCCACGGTCGGTGATGCCGCCGCCAGGCAAGGCGAATTCTACGAGGCCGTTTCGTTTGCAATCGAACGACAACTCCCGATCGTGTTGATCGTCGAGGACAACTTGTACGGGATCAGCACGAATACGGAACGCTTTAATCCATTCAAACTGGGAATTTTCAGTGAACAGATAGGCTTGATGCACGTCGATGCGCGCCATCCGGATCGTGTGCATGAAGCGGCCTCGGTGGCGATTCAGAGGGCCCGCAGCGGCAACGGCCCTACGGTGATGGTCT
The DNA here is from genome assembly GCA_035327685.1 of Pirellulaceae bacterium. Classification (GTDB taxonomy): domain Bacteria; phylum Planctomycetota; class Planctomycetia; order Pirellulales; family Pirellulaceae; genus BJ22. The sequence goes on from DAOLCX010000566.1 coordinate 2,803, forward strand.
GCGAATTGGAGTACAGCTGCGTGATCGCGAAGGCGATGTTCA
>DAOLCX010000567.1:0-2842 GCA_035327685.1 Pirellulaceae bacterium
CCGTGAACATCGGTCAGCCGTCGATGGCTGCCATTGTGATAGAACGTCAAACGCTCGTGGTCCAGGCCCAACAAGTGCAGTATCGTCGCGTGGAAATCGTAGACCGTCGTAATGTTTTCGATCGCCTTCCAGCCAAACTCGTCGGTGGCGCCCCAGCTCAGAGGTGACTTGACCCCGGCACCGGCCAACAGACACGTGAAGCCGTCGGGGTTGTGATCGCGGCCTGACGCACCAGCTTGAAACGTTGGCATGCGACCGAATTCCGTGCAAAACACAAACAGAGTGTCGGCAAGCAAGCCGCGCTGTTTCAGGTCGCGGAACAGGGCCGCGGTGGGTTGATCTAAGATCTCCGCATGGCCAGGATATTGTTGAGCCAACTCTTTGTGACCGTCCCAGTTGCCGACCCCTTCGCCCATGGCATAGGCACCATTGAACAGTTGCACAAACCGCACTCCACGCTCGCACAACCGCCGCGCTAAAATGCAGTTCCGGGCATACTGTGTTTTCACCGGGTTGCCCACTTGATCGGCGCCGTACATGTGCAAGATATGTTCAGGTTCGTCTGACATATCCATCAACTGAGGAATGGTCTGCTGCATCCTGGCGGCCAATTCATAGCTGGCCAGGCGAGCTGCCAGATTTTCATCCCCCGGAAATCGTTCCAAGTGACGGCGATTGAGCCGCTGCAAGAACTCCCGTGTCGCCCGATCTTCGCTCGCTGAAATTCCAGCTTCGGGATGCAAGAAGCGTACGGGTCGTTGCGCATTAAACGGAACACCCTGATAACGAGCCGGCAGAAACGCCGCCCCCCAATTGTTGCCCGCCGCTTGCGGATTGCCGCGCGGATCGGGAATCGCCACAAACGCGGGGAGGTTGTCGTTTTCCGAACCAAGTGCGTAATTGACCCACGCTCCCAACGATGGGAAACCATCCAAGGTGAAACCCGTTGACATGAAGGTCTCACCCGGTCCGTGCGTATTCGTGCGACTGGTCATCCCGTGAAGAAAACAGAACTCGTCCGCCAGCGATCCCAGTTCCGGAAGCAAATCGCTGGTCATCTTGCCCGATTCGCCGCGCGGACGAAAGTCGCGCAGCGGTCGAGTCAAATTGCCTTGGGATCCCTGAAACGTCTTGAGGTTTTCAGCGCCCGGCAAGCGTTGGCCGTCGCGCTCAAACAGCAGCGGCTTGTAATCAAAGGTGTCGAGATGGCTGATGGCCCCCGTGCAATAGACCATCACCACCCGTTTGGCTGCCGGAGCATGATGAGTGATCGTGCGATCGGACTGGTCTTCGATCCGTTGCGATCCCTCTCGATGCGGCGCCAACTTGCCGTCGCGATTCAGCAGATCGACCAACGCGATGCTCCCCAGGCCAGTCATCGTATGCGACAAAAAGCGTCGGCGGTCGAGCAATCGAATTGCGCTGAGTGAAAACGGGTTCATTGGGCTACTCGATCCACAAGAATTCATTCGAATTGAATAAGGCCCGAACCACGGCCGCCAGTGAATGTTCGGTCGCCAACTCGCTTGCCCATTGCCGTTCTACATCGTCGGGAGGTCGCAATAGAACCCGCATAAAGGCCTTTTCGATCTGCTCTTCGACGGACCTGGAGTCGTCAATCAATGCGCTAGCCAGTCGATGAGCTTCGTCGATAACAAACTGGCTATTGAACAAATTCAGTGCCTGTATGGGAGTAATCGACATAGGCCGCTGCGGGCAGACTTGACCGCCATCCGGCACATCAAATGCGGAAAAGATCGCGTCGGGTTCCATCCGGATTTTTAAGGCGTAGATCATGCGCCGGTAGTCTGCCGGCTCAAATACCGTTTTGGGGACCCAGTTGCGCGCGTAATTGTCGTTGGGCTCAAACAGCAGGAATCCCGGCCCCCCCGCGGTGAGGTCCAAGGCGCCCGATGCACTCAACAAGCTGTCGCGAATCATTTCAGCCGGCATCCGTTGCGGTGGGTACCGCCACAGCAGTCTGGAATCGGCGTCCAAGTTTAGACCCTCGGTCCGAGGTTGGCTCGATTGCCGAAATGTCTTACTCGTCAACAGCAGTCGGAGCGTTCGTTTCATCGACCAACCATTCTCGATGAAATCGCAGGCCAACATGTCGAGCAACTCGGGATGTGAAGGCCTCGCTCCCAGATTCCCAAAATCCGACGGTGTCGCCACCAGGCCCGTCCCAAACACGCCTTGCCACAGGCGGTTGACAATCACTCGCGCCGGCAATGGATTGTCTGTTTGAGTTAGCCAATGGGCCAGCGCCACTCGTCGCTCGGCATTCGTGGCATCGTCAGCCAGTTCAAACCTGCTGGTGCTATTGGCAAAAGCTGACAAGCTCTGCGGTTGTACCGCTTCGCGCGGCATGCGGTGCCCGCCGCGATGGAGTCGAAACGTTGGTGGAGGAGTTTCGAATCGTCCAGCGTAAACAGTCGGGTGTTTTCTCATTGAGGCGAGATCCTCAGTCAATTTCAATCGTCTCTCAGAAAGTTGTGCAATTCGTTCCGCGATCTTCGCCCGCTCTTCATCGGAGGCATCGGGAGTGAGAACCGCCAAATCGTGCGATCCGAGTCGATCCTGCGACGATGCGACACGGCGCCATTCCACTCCATCCAGCGACAAATCAACCGTATATTCGATGGCCAATCGATCCGAAAAAGCGTTGGGTTGGCCGCTTCGATCGCGGCTCCAGACCATGGAGTCGATGACGACCATTTCGGGAAATTCGAATTGGACCCAGCTATCGCTCGCGGTACTTGCGATCCAACTGTGACTGTTGCCGAAGAATCCGTCATGGATGAATTCCAAACGGTGGATATCGGGCGAGCCCGTGTAATTA
>DAOLCX010000568.1:0-2840 GCA_035327685.1 Pirellulaceae bacterium
GACCGGATCGACACGTGTGGTTCGTGAAGTGGAGACGCCTCGATGACATTTTGTAAGTCCACGACACGACTTGCCAATCGTCGAAGACTCGACCGGCCGGCACGTGCTGATGTGTGGGCCGCGCATGGTCCAAGTAAACGTCCCGCAAGCGGATTGACGTTGTTGGAAGTCGTGTTGGCCGTTGCGATCCTGGGGTTTTCACTGGCCGCGATCAGCCAATTGATGTGGATCGGCTATCGCAGCGCTGCCGACGCTCGCGCGCGGACAGAAATGGTCATGTTATGCGATTCTAAGATGGCCGAGTTGGCCGCCGGAGTGTTGCCGCTGGCATCGGTTTCAGGGCAACCGATCCCGGAAGCGCCGGAATGGCTGTACCTGGTCGATGTACAGAATAGCGATCAACTGGGTTTGTTATCGGTCACGGTCACGGTGATGCAGTCTCCTGAAATGTCGGCGAATCCGATCACAATGTCGATCGTCCGTTTTATGCCTGATCCGGACTACGATCCGAACGCGGAATAGGGGAGAGCGATGCGAGCGAATCGATTACCGAAAGCAGATGTGCCGCGTGTAGTTTTCGCGCCATCGTCATGGCGCGGTTCCCTTCGTCGAGCGGGCATGACGTTGATTGAAATTGTGCTGGCCTTGGGATTATCAGTCTTGATTTTCGCAGCGATTGCCACCGGGATTTACATTTACTTGAATACCCTGACGCAGCAACAGTCAGAATTGGAGCAACAGCAAGTCGTACGCAGTGTCGTGCAGATGATCAGTAACGATGTGCGAGCGGCCATGCAGTATAAACCGGCGGACGTTTCCGGCTTGTCCAATCTCTCACTGACCGAAGCCCTGATGGGTGGCATGGGCGGGCTTTTGGGTGGTTCTGGCGGTCGTGATTCGGGCGACGGCTCCGGTGGTACAGGCGGTATGGACTCAGGATCCGATGCCGGTGTCGGCGGAGGTTCGAGTGGTGGCACCGGCGCGCCGTCTGGAAGTGATGGAACGAGCGAAGAAGACACCGCCACGTTTCGCCCCATGTTAATTGGCAACAGCCAGCTTATGTCGATCGACATCAGCCGGTTGCCCCGAGTGGATCAATATCACTCCTTGATGGTAGGTAATGATCCGGGCAATCAAACGCCATCCGACCTCAAATCCGTGATGTATATGTTGGGCCAACCAGGCAATCAGACTGGCGCGAGCCAGGAGTTTGATCCGGAGATTGCAGCATTGGGCGGTCTGTACCGGAGGCAGATCGATCGGGCCGTAGCGGCGTTCCGCGGCGAGTATGGCCCGACGGGGTCCATCGATGAATACTGCCAGTTGATCGCTCCTGAGATCGTGCAGTTGGAGTTCCGATATTTTGATGGCTCCAACTGGCAATCTGATTGGAACTCAGAAAACCAAGGCGGATTTCCCTTGGCGATCGAAGTGACCTTGGGGTTTGATACGCAGCGATTGATCGAGCGGAGCCGCCAGGACCGGCAAAACGCCGCTCCCGCGATGGCCGACATGGGACGGATTCGACTCTATCGGCAAGTCGTCCACTTACCCTTGTCGGAGATCATGCAATGAACGGATCACTTCGTACCGCGAATGGTCGTCCTCGACATGGGTCGGTTCTGTTGATTGTGCTGGTGTCGGTCGTATTGATGGCCCTGGCCGCCTATACATTCACCTCCATGATGTTGGTCGAAGACGAAGCATCTCGATTAGTAGCCCGTCAAGTCCAAGCTAAATACCTGGTCGATTCCGGGGTCGATTATGTGCGGCTGTTTCTGACCAATGACTATGCGACGCGGCAAGCCAAAGGCGGATTGTGGGACAATTCATTGTACTTTCAAGCAGTGGTTGTCGGCGTTGATCCGACCGACCCGGAATTGATTGGCCGGTTCACGATTGTGGCCCCCAACTTGGACAGCGACGGCAACCCTGAGGGCTTTCGATACGGCCTGGTGGATGAGTCGAGCAAACTGAATCTGAATATTTTGACGTTTGCGGAAAACCAGGTGCCAGGAAGCGGGCGACAACTATTGATGGCGTTGCCGGAAATGACTGAAGATGTAGCCGATGCCATTTTGGATTGGCTCGACGTTGATGAGGACCTGCGCGACTACGGATGTGAAGGGGGCTACTATCAAGGTCTCTCGCCCCCGTATGCCTGCAAGAACGGGCCTCTGGACAGCTTGGACGAGTTGCTCTTGGTCCGCGGCGTCACGCCGCAACTATTGTTCGGCTTGGATACTAACCGCAACGGCATTCTCGATCAGGACGAGATGTTCGGCAACTTGTCGAGCACGGAGCCAGACATGTATTTGGGTTGGGCTAATTACTTGACCCTGTACAGCAAAGAATCCAACTTGAATAACGAAGGATTGGTTCGCGTGAACCTCAATAATCCCGATCTTCAACAGCTGTACACTGACTTACGCGCTCACTATAACGAGGAGTGGACGCGATTCATTATCCAATATCGCTTGAACGGCCCCTACACCCCGCGCGAAGACGACCCGGAACCGGTTCCGGCAACGCAAGTGTTAGAAATCAATCTGGACCAAGAGCCTCAGTTCACTTTTTCCCAAGTGCTCGACCTGGTCGACGCTTTCACGACGGCGGACAATCCCGATGACTCGGAGCAACCGTTGATTCTGCGCTCTCCCATTTCCACCCTCAACATGCAAGCCACGTTTCCGAATTTAATGGCCCACGCCACCACCTTTGCCGGAGGTTCCATCCCTGGACGGTTGAACATCATGCAAGCTCCCAAGCGGCTGTTATTAGGCATTCCGGGCATGACGGACGAAATCCTGGAACAGATCATGACACGGCGCGAATACGAG
>DAOLCX010000569.1:0-2838 GCA_035327685.1 Pirellulaceae bacterium
AATGTCCCAATCATGCCGAACGCCGGGGCTGCCGCCCCCATCGAATCGACTATCTGCTTTCCCACAGCGTGTCGGGATTCAATGGCGTTCAGTTCCGTCTCCAGAACGTTCCGCAATTGAGCTTCGTCGGCACCGCTGATCACTTGTTCCAGGCCACGCTTTAAGAAGTCATCATTGAGCTTTTCCAATTCTTGTTCCAATGCCAACATGCCGTCCTTGCGAACAATCGTGGCCAGTTCCTTGAACTGGCGGATAATGGTTGTAGTCTGCGGAACTTTGAACAGAAAACATTTCTTGACGACGTTCAAGGTGGAAAACACGGTTCCCATGGGGTAACTGATGAACAGAGCTGCAATCGAGCCGCCGACTGTGATCATCAACGACGGTGGGTCGATAAAGGATGCAAACCCCTCTATTCCGCCACCCATGATGATGGCGCTGACAATTAGCCCAAAGCCTGCCAGCAATCCTATGACTGTTGCAATGTCCACGTGGCCACCTGATGCTCGAAAACGAGCTGAATTCAATGGGGACAGGTAATCAAAATGCGGGGAATCACGGCGATTCCTCGATACCGGTCCAGAAGTGTAGTTTGCGTTCGCCATTGCCAAAGCGAATTCTGTGGAATGACCGCTATTTCCGCACGAAATCGTGGCCGCCAGTGGCCGAGCGATTGCGCGTGTTGCAAGCATCAATCAGATTGCGCCGAAAGTGCAGTCGTTTTCAAACAATGTGCCGCTAGCAATCAGGAGTGTATTTGCTGTGTGGGTAATTTGAGAGAAAACGCAACTTGAAAAACCAACGAATGGTGGAAAGGTGTCCCGCGTTTGCGATTTAGGTCACTTTGGCATCAATCATTCGCCAGGAATTTAACGCTGCTACCTGCTCTCGTCATGACTTGACTCAAGTGCATAATCGATACAGCCGATACAGTTTGTCATGGATGCGATGTTCCCGCAATTTCGATTGTTGAGTCATGCGCTGGATTTCGCCAGTCAAAACCATCGCGTGATCAGCCAGAACCTGGCGAATATTAACACGCCGAATTATCAAGCTCGGCAGTTGTCATTCGAGCAGTTTTTGGACCACATCCAAAAAGGACATCGCAGCGAGCCGCCGCCTCAATATGATGTTCATCTGACAGCAGGCTTAACAGCGCGCGCCGACGGCAACAACGTCGATTTGGATGCGGAGTTAGGGAACCTGAAACGAAACGACCTGACTTACCAGGCATTGAACGAGTTGTTGGGCGCAAAGTTCGAGATTATGAAAGCCGCAATCAAGGGATGACCCATGGCGTTCCAACTTGAATCGCGGGGAGACCAGGCATGCAAATACAACACTTCAACGGCGCCAACATTAGTGCTTCTGGCATGGCCGCTGAACGTCAGCGGATGGAGGTCATCGCCAACAACATTGCCAACGCCCATTCCACGCGATCTGCGGAGGGGGGGGCGTATCGGCGTCAACTCTTGGTGTTTTCCCCGGCCATGAACGACCGTGGCCGCCAGGAATCGGCCAACGACTTCCACGGTGTACAGGTATTGGGCCGAGTCACCGATCACTCGGAACTGCCGCTGGTTTACAATCCGGGGCATCCCGACGCAGACCCCGAGTCCGGTTTGCTGGCCATGCCCAACGTAAAACTCCCTAGTGAAATGATCGATCTGATTATGGCTTCGCGCTCCTACGAAGCAAACTTGAAAGCCTTAAGCAGCTTCAGACAAATGGTTGAACAGACACTCCGTTTGCTTCGTCGAGGTGGCTAGTGAATCCAGCAATCACGAACTCAGCAATCGGGCCCATCGCTGGCGTTCAGGGGATCTATTCTCCTACCAGCTCAACAACGGCTGAACGCCTGGTCCGGCCTGCAGGTGGCGAATCCTTCGGTGATGTCGTTCAAGGTTATTTACAACAAGTCAATGCCGATCAGCTTCGCGCAGATACTGCCATCGCCGATTTTGTTTCCGGCAAGACAGACAACATTCAACAAGTGGTATTGGCGATGGCCAATGCCGACTTGTCGTTTCAGTTTTTGATGGAGATTCGGAACAAAATCATTGAATCATTTCACGAATTAATGCGCATGCAGTTTTGACATAGGACTCGGGTGTAAAACATGCAGACCATTAAGACGTTCTTGGACCAGGCATTGGTGGTTTGGAAAGAGTCCACGGCCGCAGCGCGCGTGGGCATTGGCTTGTTATTGCTGATTTGCATCGGGGCGGTCGTCGGAGTGGGCATCTGGTCCGCCCAACCACAATATATCACGCTAGCCAGCAATTTGGACCACGCCAAATCGGCGCAGCTTATGGCAACCTTGGACCAGGCAAACATCGCCTACCAGATCAAAGGTGCCGGCTCGATCATTCTCGTTGATCAGAGGGCGTTTGACCGGGCTGCGGCTTTGGCGGGGAGTCGGGGCATTGGAGTCAGCACCGTTGAGTTGGAAGCGGCATCGCCTTGGATGGACCCGGTCAGCCAACAAAATGTGTTTCGCCGAAATTTGGAACGCCAGCTCGCGCATTCCATTCAAAAATTTGCGTCTGTCGAATCCTCGGTTGTTCACTTAAGCATTCCAGAACGCCAGCCGTTCCTGCGACAATCCGCCCAGCCATCCGCTTCGGTCGTGTTGACACTGGCCCCCAATCATCGATTCTCAGAAGCTCAAGGCGTGGCGATTTCTCAACTGATTGCCAATGCCGTGCCGGGAATGCGCCCCGATCAGGTTGCCATTTCCGATACGGCAGGGAACGTCTATTCCCATGATGAGCCCGTGGGGCGATTGACTGAACAGGAAGAATATCGAATGAACCGCGGACGGGAATTGGCTCAAAA
>DAOLCX010000570.1:0-2837 GCA_035327685.1 Pirellulaceae bacterium
TCTTGTTGTAGATCGAAACCCTGTGAGTGTCGCAGTTCGATTCGTCCAAGTTAACGTGTTTCGTTGAACGACTTGCTCCACACACCCTACATTTCGTGAACGGTTACAACCCAATCAATGACAAAGGATGGGTGGGGCTTTTCCCCCATGGAGGATACGCAACATGCAGAATGGACGGAACTGCTGATTGGTCAAAATCTGGAATGGCTTCGAACTGCCGATGGTGACTGCGTCCAAATGATGTTCGCGTTTCTTGGACGTACAACGTACTCCCCCACACCAAGACTCACCGAACCGTTTCCAACGCTGGGATTTTGGATCGCAACGCTTCAAAACCGGCATCGGTTACTTGGGAACCGCTGTAATAGAGTTTTTTGAGATTCGACAATCTCTCCAGGTGCTTCAAGCCCGCATCGGTTACGCCGGTTCCTTGGATGTCCAGGACCTCCAGGTTTTCACACGACGCCAGGTGGGCGAGCCCATCATCGGTGATCCGATTCCGCGGACTATTCCCCACCCACAACACTTTTAGACTTTTTATCTTGGCCGCATGCCTAAACACATCGTCGTCAAAACTGTTCCCCTGCAAGCTCAAATGTTCCAGCTTCGGAAGGGCAGAAAGATGTTCGAGCGCCACGGATGTGATTTGTGACCCTGAAAGATGCAACATCATTAACTCCTTAAAGCCCGACAAGTGCGCAACCCCCTGATCGCTGACATCCGCAGCGTTCCACATGTACATCGCTTCAACGTTGCGCAGGTGCGCAATCTTGGCCAGCGCTTGATCAGACACCTGGCCTTGCGACACCAAAATTTTACGCACCTGGTGGAACTGCGCAATGGCGTCGAAGCAAGCGTGATCAAAAATCTTGTTGTCCGTTCGCCATCCTTCTTCGTCGCGGTGGTACACCATGTTAACTTCGACAACAAACTGCCGCCTGCCCTCGTCAAAAAACTCCCGCCATAGCTCAGGGACCACATCCTCGATCACCACCCAACCGCCATAGCCCTTAATTTGTTGGATGGCGGAGTGTTCTTGTTCCCATTGAGCCTTCATGGCTTCGATCTGGTCCATGTCCTCGTTGATCTGGCCAACAGTGGGCTGGACCAGCACGAAGCAGATGGCGAACATCGTTAAGAGAGTCTTGTACATCGCAATCTCCTGAGTTTGGGAGCGAACGTTGACTTCTATCGCAACGTGGAATCGAAATGTTCCACGGAGGAGATCGGGGGTCATCTCAGGTCTCAAACAGGTTTGGCCCCACTAACGGCACTTGCCTGTATCAATAAAACTCCCGACCCCTTAGCGTCCAACGATCGATCGTGTTGCACTTGAGATGGGCATGCACCCAGAACGTCACGCCAACCTGCAAGTGCCCAAGCGAGCGATCTAACGATCGGTGACGATCAAGACTCTGCCGACAGTGTTGCTGTGGATCAGAATCTCGATATCGCCGCGGCTTTCATCGACTGCCACCATGTCAAACAACACGACGAGTGGGCCTTCAAAAACCTCCTCGGCATCGTCTTTATTGATCGGGCCGAATTCAAAGCTGATTTCCGTGCCGTCAGTCGTCGGGGCCGCGTCAAGCCATTGAAACTGTCCGACTCCTTGATGCGCTCGATAACCGACTCGCAATGCGTATGAACCATCGACTTTTTGGGTGGCCTTGCATTTGACTTTGCCTCGGAACTTGGTATTGCCGCTGATCGTGCCGCCACCTTCGATAGTCAAGTCCGACAGTTCGAAGGAAGGACTGGACAGCCGTTTCCCCATGTTGCCACTGGTAGTCACGGTGACGCCGAACTCGTCTAACTCCATGGCGGCGGCTTGAGCGGCAGTCATCTCGAACGACAGCACGGCGCCGCCATAAACATGCATGGTCATAAACTTCCCGGCGTCCATCAAATTCGACCCGAAAAAGAAATTGATGTTCATGTTGTCGGCTAACGACTCGTCGATGACTTCAGTCATGTCGCGCACAAAGTCCGAGTCGGCACCAAACTTGTTGTTGAACTTTAACCAGCCGATCGCTTTCTCGCGGACTGCGTCTTGAGACACGATCGCCGGTTGAGCCCATGTCCAATCGCAAACACACATGCAGACGACGACCGACATCAACGACGCGCGCAACATATTCATATTCCTCTCACATTAGATATTGGATTTTTGGAACGTTTCGGAGTACTGCAGTCAGGCCAGAATACCGGACTTGCATTCCCCCCCTGGGTAACATCTTACAAGATTCTACGGCTGAATTGCTATTGGCGGTCGTACACGTGCATCGCAATTTGGCTGGTGGACGTCCATCGCAAACGCAACCTGGAAAAGGAATCCATCGCCAAGGGGGTCGAGAGACTATTTCAGGTCCAAAGCAGGACCTGACCCAAAGAGACCTCATTTCCGACCTGAAAAGGACTCCCGACACCGTAGAGCCAAATGATCCGCTTGGGATGGACATTCGGTGCTGGAATTCCCGTCTAACGCTGCAAACCATCGGCTGCCACGGGGGATCCGTCCCAGACGATGACCGACCCGTCTCGTGAACCCGATAACAACTGCCGACCAGACGGCGAAAAGTTAAGCGCTGTGACTTCGTGGCGGTGTCCGGCCAGTGCCATCGCCTCCATTCCGGTCACCGTATCCCAAATGCGGACAATCATGTCGTCGCTGCCGCTGGCCAATCGTTGGCCACCGGGGTGAAACGCCAGGCAACTGATCGAGTCGGTATGGCGACGAAGTCGGTTCAGCATTTTGGGCTCGGCGGAAACATCCCAAATCGCCACATAACCGGGATCGCGCAACCAACCCCCTCCGACAACCAGCCTCGGTCCCG
>DAOLCX010000571.1:0-2834 GCA_035327685.1 Pirellulaceae bacterium
GCCGCCTTTACCGCGAACCCCTCGAGAACCGCCCACCGATTTGCCTATGTTTGAAATGCCAGATGATATGCGTTGGACGCCGGACGAGGTTGCACCGAACGCATGGTCGCCGGTCGAGTCAACTGGACCCGGTTACCGCAGCCCGCCAAGGCCGATAGATCCAGCGGATGTACCGCCGTTGCCAACCAACTCAAAAGACCCTTTCTCAGTTCAAGCAGCTCCGGAAATGTCGGAGATGGAAGGTGAGCCCAATCAAGGATTGGAGCTGTTTGTCGATCAACCCGGACATGAATGGATGGCAGGCGCGGACAGCGGGTTAGATTCCGATCAATCGGCTGAGGATCGCGAAATGGCAGAACCCGAAATCTTGGAAGACCTGTTAGGTCTGCCCGCTCCGGCTTCCAAGTCTGGAGTCGTGAGCACAGGTGACGACCTGTTGAAAATCGACTTGCCCGATTACGCCGTCCACGTCGATACGGATCGCGAAAATCCATTGGCCGACGATCCTGAAGCTCCGCTGCGGATTGAGGGAATATCGCCCAATCTCGACTTGAAAGATGTGTTTTCGATTCGTTGTCCCGTATGCGAGTCCTGGCTGACGATTCCGAATCATCAATCCGGGACCAAGGTCCAATGCCCTGATTGTCTGTCTCACGTTGAAGCTGTCAAACCAGTCGAAACCAAGTCACCCAATCCCTGGTCCATGGGGAGTCGACATCCATTTGGTGGTGGCGACATCGACATGGAGGTACACAGGACCGAGGCTGACCTGTTTGGAGAAGGGGAGCTAAAACTGAGCGAACCGGTTGGACGCGACGACCTTGCAGCGCCCCCTGTATTGCCCCCTGTTGCGGAAGACTTGTTGAGGCCACGCGCTCCGTTGCCTCCCCCATCTTCGCCCGCTGAACGCGCTCGGTGGAAAACAACGGCTGAAGCACGCGCCGAAGAAGCGCGGCGGGAACAGACTGCCCAAGAGCAGGCCAATGCTTATCGCCCGGGACGGTGGGCCGAGCAAAAACCGCGGACGGGCGAGCCCTCCATGTCCCCACCGGACAAAACTGCGGACCATCGTGTACCCGGTCAGGCGAATCTGGATATGCTCGACATCAGTTTTGCCAATTATGGATTTTCTCCCCAGGTGATGATGGCATGGGTCGCCGCCTTTTTCCGGGGCAAGGAAATGTGGTTTCGATACGGGGGTTGCGTGGTCGTCCTCGGGTTGGGCTGGTGGTGTCTGAGCGTGGTTCGCGACATCATGTTTGGTGAGGAACCCGTCGCGCCACAATTGGTGGTATTAGTTGGTTGCGCATTGCTGGGGAGCGTTCTGGGATTCGCCGGATTAGTATTGGTCAGTATGACCTGCGCGCAAGTTTATGAACGTGCTGTCGAACGCAAGCCTGGATTTGACGCTGATCCTGGCTGGGGCTGGCAAGACTGGGGGGCTGGATTCCAATATTTGTTGGTCGGTGTGTTCGTCGGTGGGCTACCGGGGGCATTTTTGGGGACGTTCCTGTGGTTGGCATCGGGGTCGTTCTTGGTATTGAGCGCCTGTTGGACCCTCTCCGCGATGCTGTTGGGGCCGCTGGTCTTGGCCAATTCGTATTTCAACAGTTCGCCCTTCTATATTGTCGCACCGGCTGTATTGAAGCTGTATCGAGGGGACAATCTGGACTGGCTCAAGTATTTACTGCCTGCGTTGGTGTGTTGGCTGGTGGCCTTTGTCGGTCTGTTATTGGCTGATGTTGGCGGACTACTATTTTCGGTGGTAGGTGCCTTGGTGTGGGTGTTTGCTTGGGTCGCGTTCATGGCATTGATGGGACTGTATTGTGCGTTGATAGCTGACAAAGCAGAGGAACTACCTTGAATCGACGGGACCCTCGATCCTCAAACGCCCAGCGTCGGGCAACGGTCGCTGCGATTGCAAAGTTAGCAGCCGCCACACTGTTGATCGTGTGGGGGGCCACTAATTTGTTCAACTTCTTTTTGCACTTGATCCGCATGCAGCGTGACGATCCTGGATGGGGCAATTGGTATCTGGGGGCAATGGTCGTTCTTGGGTTTTCTGTGGCCTTGCTGGTTTGGGGCGGTTGGTTATTGCGCCGGCTTTAAGCGATCCTCTGCTAGCGGGCGAATTCTGAGTTTAAACTTTTCCAACGGGGAAAACTTTAACGATTAGCCGCTTTTTGTCCGAATAGGAGAAATAGCCGGCCTCGTTGCCGCTTTTTTGTTTTCGGAGGATGCCCAACGCCCAGCGACAGGAAGTCTCATGGAATCAAGTCCAAACCAAAAAGCGACGGCTTCAGCCGGCCCGCGAGAGCATGTCTTTCGTTTGGATTGCATCGATCATGATGAACCGCGACTGATCAACTTTTACGAACCGGAATATCACAGCGGCAGAACCTTTCGCTGGAGTGAACCGGTGTCGATGGTGCGGATTGATGTCGATCCGGGGAGCTATGAAGTCATATTGGATACGGGTTCGTTGCGCGGGCCTCAGTGCAATTTCCCATTCGACATTCACTGGAATAACCATCGGATCGACCGATCCGCGATGTCGATTAAGGACGGCCTGATCTCCTTTCATGTCGAACGATCGATGTTTGCCTTGAGTGGTGAACAGCGGTTGACGATTACCGCAAAAGCGTTGAACGCCGAGAATGGGCGCCGTCAATTGGGAATGCCCGTCGGCCATGTGATGCTCTTTGCCGCGCCATCATCCAATTCCTCAACAAGTACCGACTCGGGCGCGAAGCGTGCGGCGGGGCCATTGGCCAAGGTCTTGTCCCGGGCCACCAAGAAGAAATCTCCGCCGCCGACCATTCCAATCTGGGCTG
>DAOLCX010000572.1:0-2831 GCA_035327685.1 Pirellulaceae bacterium
GGCCCCACGGGCCGATAGTTTGACGCGGACGCCAAGCTTAGGCTTCACGCCCAATCGATTGACGCAATCGACCACCAATTGAACCTCGTTTGGCTTCTCAATCACGATCGTGATATCGCGACCCATTTGAGCGGCGCGAATGGCCCTTTCGATAACCGACGGATCTTTGAAGCCATTGCACAACAACGGCGTGTTGTTATCGGTCATGGCGATAATCGCCAGCAACTCCGCTTTGCTACCAGCCTCCACGCCACCACCAAAAGGACGGCCGGACGAAATCGCAGCTTGAACCACCTCCAAATGCTGGTTTACCTTGACCGGGTAAATGCAGGAATAGCTCCCTTCGAAGCCAAAATTCTGGATCGCCGCCTGAAAGGCATGATGGATCTCCTCCATTCGCCGTCGAATGATCCCCGGAAATCGCAAAAGGATGGGAGGTGCCGCCCCCTTTTCTTGATAGTGCTCCACCAAATCGAGCAGGCGGATGTTCCGGCTACCATCGGCTTTGGGCACGGCCACGACATAGCCCTGGTGATCCACGGAAAAATAGTTCAGACCCCAACGCTCAATGTTGTACAATTCCGCGGAGTCCTGAGGAGACCACCGGTTTTCAAGGGGATCAATCATCTACTGGTTTGTCACCTCCCGGCAACGAGTTTCCATGCTTGGGTCGGCAAGCCGAACAAACAGAATATAATAGCGAAATTTTACGCTGAGCAAAGTCCTTGAACCAGGGATTTCCCAAAGTTGAACCGTAAAGCTGGCGACCAAAAGATGCTCCCATTGCGGTGGCTTTACGCCCGTGTGGTGTTGTACCCGACGTTGGCCTGGAATTTGTTGCTGGGGCGCGTGCTCCGGGTTCGTCCCTGGCGCAGTGAAATTGATGAGACATTAGTTTTGGGTGCCAGGCCCCTTCGTCGCGATGTGCCCCAATTGGCGGCAGAGAGAATTAGGGCCGTTATCAATACGTGTGAGGAGTTTTCCGGCCCCCTCGACTTGTATCGGCAATACCATATCGAACAATTGCACATCCCGACCATCGACTTCACGCCCCCCACGTTGGCCGATGTCTGCCGGGCTGTCGAGTTCATCGAGACGCATGCCGCTCAGGGACATCGCGTGTATGTCCATTGCAAAGCTGGCCGAGGCCGCAGCGCCACCGTGGCGATGTGCTGGCTGATGAAGTCGAAAGGCCTGTCTGCCGCTGAAGCTCAGGAATGGCTGATTCGACGCCGCCCACACGTCAACCGACATTTGGCATCTCGCGCCGTCGTCGCCGAGTTCACCGCGAAATTGTCCAACGAACGAACCAAAAAAAGCTGTTAACCGTTCACGGCATTGTAGAACAATTTCCTCAATTGTTCGAATCTCTGATTGGTTTTAACCTGATCGAGAGTTGAACCATTGAGAACCATTGTCCTACCAACATGCATTTCCACCAAATACCCTGAACGGTTACAAAAGCTGTTAACGCGGCCAACGGAATCCGGTCAGACCAAAACAAGTGTTGCTCTCAACACTTCGATTGCTTTCTGGGAATTCAATGTGAATTCCATGAGCCGAGATTTCAGTTTTGAGGAGTGTATCCATGACTTCACGCATTTTCACCATCGCGTTGACCACCTGCATGGTCGCAGGTTTTCATTCCGTACACGGGCAAACATGCCCGTCACAAGCTACGTCCAGTTTCGTTTCCATCGATGACGACAAAAAGCCGGCTGACATTGTGGATACCGCAGTTGCCGCTGGATCGTTCAAGACGTTGGCGGCAGCACTTCAAGCGGCTGGCTTAGTTGATGCGCTCAAGGGAGAAGGGCCGTTCACCGTCTTCGCGCCAACCGATGAAGCCTTCGCCAAACTTCCGGCGGGGACGATCGAAGAGCTCCTGAAACCCGAGAACAAGGAGACACTGATCGCTATCCTGAAATTTCACGTGGTGGCAGGCAATATCACTTCAAACGAAGTTGTGAAACTCGATCGCGCTAAGACGTTGCAAGGCCAGGACGTGAAAATCACCGTCGAGGATGGCAAAGTCCATGTCAATTCGGCGGAAGTGATCAAAGTCGATATTGGATGTGCCAATGGCGTGATCCATGTTATCGACCGAGTGATAATGCCCCAGTAATTCAACCGGGAAACTTCACCACAACCCCCGATCCACGCCCCGTTTTAAAAACGAGGGCGCAGATTGGGGGTCATTTTGTTAGTTACCGTTCACGTCATGTAGGGTGCATGGAGCAAGTCGATCGACAATTCACGTTAGCTTGGACGAATCGATCTGCGACATTCACAGGGTTTCGATCTACAACAAGACGACTTGCGGAACACACCAGAACCAGGCTTGGCTATGAATACCGTCAACGGGTACTGTTGTGCTTCGGGACGTAGGGCACAATCGAATCAGGTATGGCGACCTCCCTTGTGCCCAGTTCACGCCATTATAGAACAATAGTCCTCAATTGTTTCGAACCCTTACGACGACCACCCGCAACAGCGGCGCTGACTCAACAAGGCGGAGCCGGCCTGCATGTAGGTAGCCGACAAGTCAGCGCTCCAGCGACATGCGGCCGACGGAGGCGAAGAGTTACAACTGACGAAGTCATCTGATTGGACTAGCCCAGATACATTTCGCTCATTGGCTTACTCGCGGCCGTCACGTTGGACAAACTCATTGCCCGTCGCGGCGGATGGCGTGCTCCGTGATGCTGCTGGTCAAAATGCACTGATCGACATTGTGGTTGACTCCAGGTTCAAAGGCCACTGGTATCGAGCGAACGATTAAAAAGACCCCGCGGTAGCGCTGTATGGATCCTTCGTCCAAACCAACTTCT
>DAOLCX010000573.1:0-2823 GCA_035327685.1 Pirellulaceae bacterium
GCGGCGGTCATCGGTGATACGGCCCTCGTCGAGAGGGACGTTGAAATCGACGCGCATCAAAACCTTTTTTCCCGACACCGGAATGTCGGCAATCGTCTGTTTCGGCATATCAACTGCGCACGGCGTCGGGGCGGATTCGTTTTTGAATGTCTGTTTCGATGCCGCCAAAGACTTCTTCATGCCGTGCCACGGAAATATGCAAAGCGTGCAGCAAGCGTTTGGCAGTATAAAAGTTCAACACAATCCGTTGCGTGATCTCCACGGGCCGATCGCTGGCGCCGATCGGTTGGGCGTTGAGGCCGAAGTCGATGATCAGTTCTTCGGGTGATCCGGTAACACGGCAAAAATTGGAATACGAACAGACGACTTTGGAATCGTCCACGGCGATCTGTCGTTGTTGGTTGCGATTTTCTTGTTCAGCCATCAAAATACTCCTTTGTTTCGGACCCCGGCATCCCGTCAGCGTTGTCAGTGACTCGATGAAATTGTGCGGGACCGCGTGCTGTTTCGCAATATGGCATGATATGAAAAAGTCTGTCTTGATCATCAATACCGGAGGCACGATTGGGATGAAGCCCACGTCTCAGGGGCTCATACCGCAACCGGGTTACCTGGCCGAGAAGATGCGGCAAATTGAGGAATTAGGCGAACCCACCATGCCCGAGTTTGGCATTTTGGAATATGACCCGGTCATCGATTCAGCCGACATGACGACCGAACATTGGTCGCGGATGGCTGATGATATCGCCAGCCGCCACGATCAGTACGATGGTTTTGTGGTACTGCACGGGACCGACACCATGGCCTACACGGCTTCGGCGCTGGCGTTTATGTTGCCTGGCCTGCGCAAACCTGTGTTGTTGACCGGTTCTCAATTGCCACTTGCTCAAGCGCGAAACGATGCGCGCGAGAATTTGAAGACCGCCATGATGTTGGCTGCTGATTTTGAGATTCCCGAAGTGTGCCTGTTCTTCGGTGACAAGTTGTTTCGCGGTTGTCGGACGACCAAGGTGAGCACGTCTCGCCTGGACGCATTCGAATCGCCGAACTTTCCACCGCTGGGGGTGATTGAATCGAACATCGAGATTCGAACTGATTTGATACGGCGCCCCCCCGACACCGCAGGGCCATTGCAGGCGCAGTCGCTGAATCCTGCTGAGATCGCCACCTATCGATTGTATCCTGGAATGAGCCTGGCCATCTTGCGGAACCTCTTGCAGCCCCCCTTACGGGCCTTGGTTCTGGAAGCGTATGGCAGCGGCAATGGCCCGGCGCTGAATGGCGAGTTTCTCCAGATAGCCACTGACGGCAGCCGCCGCGGTATGGTCGTCGTGTTGTGTACGCAGTGCCGCCACGGACGGTTGGACCCCGCCTGTTATGCGACCGGAAAGGCTCTGCTGGAAACGGGGGCCGTCAGCGCACACGACATGACGCTGGAGGCCACCCTCACGAAACTGATGTTCTTATTCACACACGAATCGCAGCCGGAAAGAGTGCGTCGCCAGTTTCAGGAAAACCTGGTTGGCGAAATCACACCGGATCGCAACTAAGTACCTATCCCAGACTCTAAATTGCAAGCCCGAAGTGCAAGCGAATGAACCCTTGGCCAACGCGGATGCCCCGGTTTTGGGATTGGCTCCAGGCCTTGTTATAATCGGTTCAGCGAGAAATAAGGGTAGCCGGTCACGGATTCTGGAGGAAAACGTGATTGTAAAACCATTGTCCTCAGTTTTCCACCATTGGAGGATCGTAAACCTAGCCAGGGTTTCGAACAATTGAGGACAATTGTTCTACAATGTCGTGAACGGGTACAAATCAAGAAGAAACACCACTGGAAGTCGCTTGTTGCGGAGGTCCCTTTGTCCGATTGCCAATGCCCACGGGTTCGTCGTCTGAAAGTTGGTTTGCTAGGGATTTTGATCACCATCGCCATAGCAGCGCCCGCGGCCAGTCAGTCACTGGATGAGCCGGGGATCGCAACGACCCAACCGGAATCAGGGCCGTTTGTCGATCTGGGGGACGGGCGCTACATGATCCCTTATAGTGCAACCATTCCCGGCACCGACGTCAGTTTTGAGATGATCCCGATTCCAGGCGGTGAGTTTTTGTTGGGCAGTCCTCCGGACGAAGAATTCAGGCGAGACGACGAAGGGCCTCAAGTCCGCGTCACCGTCGAACCGTTCTGGATGGGTAAGTATGAAGTGACTTGGGCCGAGTACGAGACGTTCATGAGGTTGGACGCCGCATTCAAGACTTTTAACTTTCGGCAAATCCGGCCAGTGAATGACAGCAACAAAGCCGATGCGGTGACGGCTCCTTCTTCGTTGTACGACCCGACGTTCACGTTTGACGCCGGTGGCGAACCGGACCAGCCGGCGGCCACCATGACACAGTTTGCCGCCAAACAATACACAAAATTCCTCAGCCTGCTGACGGGGACGTTTTATCGATTACCCACTGAAATGGAATGGGAATACGCGGCGCGCGGCGGCACCACCACAGCCTACTATTTCGGTGATGACGACAGCCAGCTTCGCCGACACGCCTGGTTCAGTGACAATGCGGATGACGAACGTCATACTGTGGGCAAACGGCGGCCCAATCCCTTTGGTTTACACGACATCTATGGAAACGTGGCGGAATGGGTGTTAGACGCCTATTCGCCGGACGGTTATCTGGATTGGGCCGCGCGTGAGAACGTCATGGCGCACGAGTACCGGCGGGCGACCAAGGGTCATCCGCGGGTCTTGCGTGGGGGCTCTTCCGAGTTGGAAGCCGGGGACGCGCGCAGCGCAGCGCGGATGCCCTCCGCCGACCCCGGGT
>DAOLCX010000574.1:0-2823 GCA_035327685.1 Pirellulaceae bacterium
TTCAGCCAACAAAACGGGCGTCGTCGACCAGCCATTGGGAAAGCTTAGCTGCCGCATTGGGCTTGGAAACCTCCGCCCCAGAAGTCAGTGCTTCGACAGCACCAAGTGATGCAGGCGTCGGGTACTTGCCACCTGAAGACGAAACGCAACCCGTTATGGTGACGCCTTCCACGCCCGATGATCACGATGATTGGAAGAAAACGGTGGCCGACTTGTTTCAAATTGATCCATCGGAAATCCCGGACCGCGCGCCGGAGAGTGATTTAGTCGGCGCGCCCGACGAAGTGATCGACGAGGACGATGACGCCATTGATTTTGAATCGGACTTAGACGCCGATTTTGTAGAGTTTGAAATCAAGGAATTGTCGCCTCGCGGTGATCGGCGGCCAGCCAGTGCTGGCAGCGATCGCCCCGCGCGCCCGCGCGAACAAGGCCAGCGCAGGGAACGAAATGAAGGTGGCAGACGCAGACCGTCCACCGGACCGTCCAAACCCGTTCGACCTGCTGCTCGTACGGAAACCGCGCGATCATCCGATGAAGACTTCGATCAACAGACAAAAAGCCGCAGTCAATCCCGTGATCGATCTGAATCGGAGCGAAGTGAGGAGCGTCGCCCAGCGTCCAGGTCAACGGAATCAACTCGCCGAGGACGTCCCGACAGTCCGCGTCCACGGACTGCCAGGACGTCGAACAGCAATGTTCCGGCCAGTGCTGATATGATGCACGACGAAGACGACTTTATCGACACGCCGGACGACGCGTCCAAGCGAGTGACGTCGTGGTCGGAGGCCGTCGATGCCATGATCGAGCGGAATCTATCGAACCGCCGGCGCAGTTCATCGTCGTCCACTTCGCGACGACCCCCGCGCAACGACCGGCGACGTTGAGGACTCATACGTAATTACGTTTCGCTTTCAGCCGAAGTGCGCTAGCTTCCGGTTGTCGCAAAAACCGGACCAAGGCGTGTCCCAGCCGATCATGGGTGAGGCAACGTACTTGTCAACGGTGTTCCGGACAAAGTTGTGTCACCTATCGTCATTTATCGCCATCGTTGTCTGCGACCGGCGCCCAGTCCACAGCGATACGCCAACCAAAATGGCGAACGACAAGGGAATCGTGCAAATACCAGGTTGGCTGAAGGGAACCCACGCCTGCTCCGCCGGGAGGCCATAGACCTTCGAAAATGTGTCTCCGCTCAACAGAATCCAAGCCAACGAACTAATCATTCCGACCAACACGCTGGCAATGATTCCTTGCCGCGTCGTGCCGCGCCAAAACAAGAGCATCACTAACGCCGGCAAGTTTGCCGAGGCGGCGATGCTGAAGGCCCAACCAACCAGAAAGTTGACATTCAACCGCGCAAACAGTATCCCCAATCCAATTGCAATGAGGCCGACGACAACGGAAGTAAGCTTGGCTATCCGAACTTGTTGATAATCGGTTAATGCTAGCCTGGCCGAACCTGCCACCAGATCGTGCGCAACCGCACCAGCCGACGCCAGGATCAACCCGCTGACAGTACCCAACACGGTGGTGAAGGCAATCGCCGTGATCAATGCAAACAACCACTGGCTGATACTTTTTGCCAGCAGCGGGGCCGACATGTTGCTGTCCGTGATATCCAGCGCACCACTGGTCATGGCTCCCAACCCCATAAACATCGTCAGCACGTAAAAGAAACCAATGCTGCCAATCCCCACGATCGTACTTTTGCGAGCAGCCGACTCGTCCCTGACCGTGTAATACCGAATCAGAATATGGGGCAAGGATGCCGTGCCACAGAACAACGCCAGCATCAAGGACACAAAATCGACCCTCGCTTGCCAACGGTCGCTGCGAATCCCGGCGAATGTGGGGGACTGACCGGGTTGCAACAACTCAGATCCCATCGTCGGAACCTGGTAATAGATGACTGCCGCGCTGTGATCCGGATGCCGCAGCGATACACTGGCCCATCGCACAATCTCACTCTGCTCAAATATCCGCAAAAATTGGAGCGGGCCCAAAGGCCCAGACGACTCGGCACCCCCCGGCAAACGCTGGACGTGGCCAGCAGGCCGAATCTGTCCATCCTCCTTACCCCGACCCACTGGTTTACCGTTGGCCAGGACGATCCCGTCCGTTCGCGTGACGACCGATTGGGCTTCGCGCAGCCATACTCCACTTTCCTGTTCCGACCAGCGAAATACTTTGAGATATCCGTGTGGGTCGCGAAACGGAATCAGTTGGTGACGCTGATAGACGGCGAGCAACTCGGTATCCACATCCAACGCAAATTGTTCGAGCCATACGGCGCGATCCGGCGCTTCGACCAGCGATCGATCCATCGGTCCCAATATCTGAAAGACGTATCCATCGTTCCCGCCGGAACGCGATTCCAGTCCGCGCATCAACACGGCGACGGTCAGGATCAAACTGAAAACCACCAGCAGCGACCCTTTGATGAACTGCACCCAGGTTGTTGAGACCATTCCGGCCGTCACGACAATCACAATCACCACAGCACCGACAGCAATGACTCCCGCCCAATGCGGAAAGCCCATCAGCGGGCGAATCAAAGCGCCGGCTCCGACCATCTGTGGGATCAAGTAGAATAGGCTGACCACCAGAGTACTTAAGCCGGCTGCCAATTTGATGCCCCGCGATTGAAAGCGGGCATCGAGACAATCGGCAAACGTGTATTTGCCCAGCCGGCGGATCGGAGCAGCGATGACAAAGAGGGCCACGATCCAACCCGCCAGATATCCGATGGAATATAAGAAACCATCGTAGCCATAAAAGGCAATCATGCCGCAGATGCCCAGAAACGACGCGGCCGACAGG
>DAOLCX010000575.1:0-2819 GCA_035327685.1 Pirellulaceae bacterium
AATGGACCGGAAAAAGCCGCCTGCCCACTGGGGAAACCCGGGGCATTCCTGCACCCCAGCCCATATGAGATTCACGCCGGACCTAGCCAGTCGACCTATGGAAACTCATCGCGCGGGTCAGGGCCTCCGGTAATGGAGGCAACGCGCTGCGCGGCAACAAAAACGTCGAAAGATTGTACAAGTCAAGGTACACGCGATTGCGGTCAGTTGTCTTGACCAAATATTCATGCCCCGACGAACCGCCGGTTCCTATCTTCGTCCCTAACATCCGTTGTACCATCAACGCGTGCCGTGCGCGCCAGGTTGTCATTTGACCGTCAATCTCGACGAGCAAAGTCAAATACCGGAACGGAAGATACATCATTGGCTCATCGCGATACAAATGAATGAACAACGCCGCAAGAAAGGCGCTGTGTTGCAGACGCACTTCGTTGTTTGCGCGCATACAATTGTATTCGTGTTCGTCCAGAATCGCCCCCAATTTGGTGCGAGTAACATCCAGAACATCCAGTTGGGCACGGCGGTGTGAATCGCTGATCGCTGTGTTTTGCTGGATGATCTGCTTGTCAGCCTCCAGCATCCGCTCAACAGCCTGACCATAGTGTTTCCAAAAATCGAACTCGCCAAATTTCAGAAATGGCATCCGCGACAACCAATAGTCGGTTAAGTCGAACAGGCTCGGCGTCGCTTCAAGAGCCGTCAAGACTGCCTGTTCGTCGGCCGTCAAGCGCGTACGAAAAAACCCTTGGTCTTCCGCAGTCCGTTGCGATCGGCGAAGCCCTAACATGATTTCGATTTGCTTGAATTGAACGCTCTGGAAGCCAGAGGCCGGAACCAACAAATTACGAAACTCCAGAAAGTCCAACGGCGTCATCGTTTCAATCACATCGATTTGCATCAGCAACAAACGCTGGATGGTCTTGATGCGCGCCAGTCGATGGATCACCGTACCCATGTCCTTTTCGGGGACCGCCGCCTGCTGAAAAACCTCGATGACGGACTGCAACTCATGCAAGATCTGCTTGAACCACAACTCATACGCCTGGTGGGTAATGATAAATAACATTTCGTCATGGGCAGCCGGTCCGTATTTTTTGCTTTCGAGGCTTTGGCAATCCAAGAGCCGCTCAAGCTGTAAATACGGGGCGTAATAGACCGGTTCACGGACTGAAGGCGGTAAAGAACTCATGAAAATCCAACACTGACAACCATGGACACATTTCAAACTCAGGTCAACTGGAACTGGCCGCAAGTCTGTGCCATAACACCGATGGACTGCCCCGTACGATCTTGGCCGAGTGACGACTCGAAACCTCATCGAACTGGCCCATGCCAACGACGAGCGTCCACTAGGATGACCTGGACGAATAACGACGCTGCCATCATAAATTCTTTGGCACTTGGCGACTACACGCCTCGCAACCTTGAATGTGCTGGTCCACCGACTCGCGGCGATTGCCAACCTGGATATCAAACCGAATCGCCATCCTCACGCGATGTTTGTTGTCTCAAATGGTGTGGAATCCGTTGAAATTTTCCTGATTGACGGAAATTCTTACGCTCGTTCCAGGTCGAAGACACTTGCCATCTGCTCGATTTCAGGAAAAAAGCCGATCTGTACGGCGTACACAGGCTTGGCGTCCGTTCCAAACGGTGAGTAGAATCACGGAGGGCGATGACTGCATTCCAATTGCAACGGGTGTTCGTATTCCTTGGGGGCGACGTGAACGTTGTGAAACGCACCGGAGGCCGACACACGACTTGGGTATTGGCACTGCTGTTGTCCGGCGCGCCTCATACTCTTTGTTTCCCGACTTTTTGTGATCCGCTTGAAGCATCACACCATGAGCTGTCTCCAAAGGAAGCGGTGGTTAACGGGCCCAACTGTGTCACCCGCACGCCACATGTGCGTGTAACGTATCACTTCGATAGTTCTTCCGCAATTCGTACGAGTATCGAGTTAGCGGCTCGCCAAGGTGCCTGCTCTGGGCAAACATTCGGCCACCGTTTCACTAACGGACTGAATGCACCACTGCTGATCTAATTTCTGGCCATAGCCATTTACTGGTCGCATTTCCGACTCCGCCTCAGCTGCTGAGCAACTGCTCGATCATGACCCGGTGTTGACTTGCGGCATTCTGTGCTCATGACTCTGGCAAACGAAGTTAGGACAACATTCGATGACCGACAACCCACGGGACCAAGAGCCCAGCCATGCAACAACGCCAGCCGACGGATCCATTTGGCAGCGACTCAAATACTACCTGAACCCCGTTGATGGCCGGTACGAAGATCTCCGCCAAGGAGATTGGGGAATGAACGTGCTGCGCGATTTTACGGCAGGACTGATTGTCGCCATGGTGGCCATCCCCATGGCGATGGGCTTTGCCATGGCCTCTGGCCTGCCACCGGAAATGGGCATCGTCGGAGGCGCTGTAGCCGGTTTGATAGGCGCCTTGTTCGGAGGTTCCAAATACCAGGTGTACGGCCCGACTGCGGCCTTTATTCCAGTTATCGCTGCCATCATGGCGACGCATGGCGGCACGGACGAGTCACCCAATTTTGATTTTTTGATCTGGTGTTCTCTGTTGGCAGGCGGAATATTGATCGTGATGGGACTGGCCCGCTTAGGAAGGCTGGTGGCCAAGGTACCCGAATCGATCGTGGTCGGGTTTACGATTGGAATTGCAACCGTCATTGCCTTGTCCCAATTGGAGCAGGTGCTGGGAATCCATGCCAAATTTGGGCACGGCTTGTTTAACAAAATCCGCGGAGTGCTTGAACATGTGGATGGCATCGACTTTTACGCCATCGCCATT